>WQXP01000128.1 GCA_009784765.1 Oscillospiraceae bacterium
CAGGAGCTTTTCGGGCGGGAAGGCGTAATCTCTTTCATGACTGCCGTAGTTGACGATATGGCGAAAATAGATTATTACACCGCGCAAATCATCGAAACAGGCGCGGCGCAGGTCTCCACCGACGATGAGCTTCTTGCCCATGTTCTTTCGATTGTTGCGTCGGTGAATATCACCCTGCAAGTCGTGGCGGCGGTTGCCCTTGTGGCGGCGGTATTCGGGATTGTCAATACAATGATGACGGCAGTGTATGAGCGTCGCCGCGAAATAGGCATTCTTCGGGCAATCGGCAGCAAACGGCGAACGATTTTTGTTCTTTTCATGCTCGAATCCGCTATGTACGGGCTTTTCGGCGGGCTTCTCGGAGTTGCCCTCGGGATGCTCGCGTCTGTCTTCGCCGGGGACTTCATCTCACAAATCGGGGCGAACGACCTCATGAAAGGCGCGGCTCCCGCTGCGGAATTAAGCCTTTCGCTGACACTGACGGCTGTGGGATTCTCTCTTGCCCTCGCGATGATTTCGGGGGTTCTTCCCGCATTGCGTGCGTCTAAATTAACACCTGTGGAGGCAATCAGCCATGAGTAAGGAAAACATCATCATCAGAACACAAAACGTCGAGAAAGTCTACGGCAAGTCAAAAGTTAAGACTCATGCCCTTCGCGGAGTGAGCATTGAAATCCCCAAGGGCAGTTTCGCTTGTATTATCGGGCCGTCCGGGCACGGGAAAAGCACGCTCATGCAGTTGCTCGGCGGATTAGACCGTCCGACAAAAGGCAGCGTGTTCATCGACGGCGTGAACCTCACCGAACTCAGCGACGGCAAACTTTCGGAGCTTCGCGGACGCAAAATCGGCTTTGTGTTCCAGTTCTTTAACTTGCTGAAAAACCTCACTGCCCTTGAAAACATTCAAACTGCTATGATGTTTTCACAGCAAATCCCACCTGCGCAGAGCCGCAAACGCGCGTTAGAGCTTCTCTCTCTTGTGAATCTCTCCGACAAAGCGAACGCCCTCCCGAACGAACTTTCGGGAGGGCAGCAACAGCGAATATCAATCGCACGGGCCCTCGCTAATGACCCGGACATTCTGCTCATGGACGAGCCGACAGGGAACTTAGACTCCGCCTCAGAAGCTGATGTTTTGCGCCACATTTTCGATATTCACAAGAGCGGCAAGACAATCGCGATTGCCACCCACAACAACGAACTCGCGGCGCGGGCTCAGCTTCTCTTTACAATCAAAGACGGGTTGGCGGTGTAAGAAGAAGGTGACCACCATCCCTTGATATTTATATGCAACGCCTCATCTTTGAAGACATTAACACGCATTACACTTTCTCTTGTTTCAAAGCCCAAAAAAGCAACTGCGTTCGGTGAAGATGATGTCGTGTATCTTAAACGGAAGCTGTAGTAATAATCATTTTCGCCGACAAAGTCAATCGAATGAGCAATAATGCTTTCGTTGGTATAGCCATCATCGTGTGGAATAATGCCATAGTGTTGCAAAACAATCTGCTCCGCATGAGAAAGTGATGTTGCAGATGAAGTTCTAACGAAATTCCAGCGTTCATATCCAAACGCATCTCCGCTTCCCTCGCGTTTTACACCGAAATCATCGGGAGCATACCAGTCCGGGACTTCGTCGAAAACGCCTTGCTTTTTAACTTTTCTTGCAAAGGCGATAAATTCGTCGTCGCTCATGTTCAACAATTCTTCATCTCGTGATTGAGGTTGAGGCTGTATGGCAGAAGGAACAGGTTCTTTTGACACATCTGTTACTGTTGCACTCACACTGCTCGCAGGAGTCTGCCCACTCACACCGCTTGCAGGAATCTGCACGGGAACACTCACACTCACGCCGCTCGGAGCAGTTCCGCCGCTTTCATAGGCTGCCGGGGGTTCATCGGCGGAAGGCGCGTTGGTGGCGGGGGCAGAGGCGGTCGTTTCCGACGCTTCGGGAGGCAGTGGAGGCGCGGGTGGTTCGGGGGCGAATACGTGCAGGAGCATAGCGGTAGCCCCTGCGGCTAACACTAACCCCGCCGCTAAGGTTAGGACTCGTCGCGCCTTTCATATAATGCAACTAACTCCAAGAAAATCACCTCCTGCGGATTTGTTGTGGTTCGTAGGGGAGGCATTTTTTCATGGACTCTGTCAAATCAATCGCGGCGAATTATGGCATGAGCGAAAGCAAAGTCAAAAGTATGTTGTTTCGCTTACGGAACGACTTGAAGCTACATTTACAGAAAGAAGGGTTTTACGATATGAACAACGAAATTCAAACAAATGCCGAAGCACTCGAAACTGCAATCGGCGAAATCAGAAACGACATCATCGAAGAAGCAGATGAGGGCAGGATTGCCGCAGAAGTCATCAGAGAAGTCGGCACAGAAATACAGCCACGCAAAGCGCGGTGTATTCGACACCGCGCCTTTGTGCAAGTTGCACAAAAAAAAGGGGAAAAGTTTGTAGGATTTGTCATTGATTTTGGTGAGAAAAAATGCTATAATTAAATCAATACATTTTTCTAAATCTATATAATTAAGGAGGAAAAGACTATGAAAAACAGAAGGCTCAAGAACATTTTCAAGACAGCAACAGCAGTACTTATCATAAGTGCATTACTGCTTTCAGTCGGATGCGAAGGCGGCAACGGCGGCGGCACAGAACCCCCGGATTCTTCGGAAAGCGTGCCCGGCGGGGTAATCGAAGACCCGTCGGAACACAGACACCCCGGGGTTTACACACGTGCAGGGGAATTAACCAAAGACGCTATATTAGATGAGGTTTTTGACCCCGATTTCAAAATCACCGAACCCCTCAGATGGTTGTCGTGGTTTGAGGTTGACAACTACTCCCCCGCAATGGAGGTTATGCGTGCGCGCTTCGGTGAACCCGACGGCAAAGCACCGGTAGTGCGTGTTGTAACGGGCTATGAAACCCGCTACGACATCTTGCAGACGCAAATCACCGCAGGGGACTCGCCCGACATTTTCCAATTTGAAGAACGCTTCTTCCCTTACGGCGCACACGCAGGGCTTTATCTGCCTGTCGATGACCTTATCGACTTCTCACGCCCTGAATGGGACGCAACCCGCGACATTATGTCGTTGTTCGAGTGGGGCGGACGCAACTTCACCGCAATCACCGAGCTGAACAACTCTACCGCTCTGCTGTTCTACCGCAACTCTGTTGCGCAGCAAGCAGGGCTTGAAGACCCCTTCGATTTATGGGAGGCAGGTCTGTGGGATTGGGATACTTTGTTAGACATGGTTTCTCACTTCTCCGTGAAAGACGAAAAGTGGGGAATCAAAGGCTTCTACATTGATGAAGCAGCGATTCTTTCCACCGGGATTGGGCTTCTTTCGATTGAAGACGGGCTTCTCAAAGACAATATGTACGACAACCGAATCGAACGCGCTATGGATATGCTGTACACGATTGCCAGAGGCGATTTCCGCTATCCTTACCACCTTCTCAGCGACTTCCAGCCGCGTTACACGGAGTTCCGCAGCGGAGACATTCTGTTCTGGAACGACGGGCCGTGGGCGTATCAAGAGTACTTCACTAAATTCCGCGCAGCCGATAATTGGGCAGACGATGAGTTCCGCATTGTTCCTTTCCCTAAAGACCCCAACGCGAACGAACACTTCATGCGCGGCAAGCAAGACGCGATGATGCTCGTAAAAGGCTCAACTAACCATGAGGCGTTCCGTGCCTACACTTACAGCCTTCTTCTTGCACATCAAGACGAAGAGATGATTGAGGTAACTCGCGGGCGGCTCAAAGACCTTTATGCGTGGACTGACCATCACCTTGATGTTCTTGAGCGCCTCAGCGACCCTTCCATCTACACCCTTGTGTGGGATTTCAAAAACGGAATTGGTATTGACCTTTCATGTGCTGTAACCGGCTCTGCGATTCAAGAAATTACTCGCCCGGTTATTGTAGAAGGCGAATACACCTACGCTCACTTGAGAGAAGAACACCGCCCCCGTGTTGTTGAACGGATTTACGATGTTATGAACGGGCGTTCGCAAAACTGGATTGACAACGGCTGGCGGGCCCAGTAATCAGCACTAATCGGAGGTGCGACGATGATAACAGTATGTAAACCCACTCCCGCGCAAATCGCGCAGATGGAAACTCTGCCGACATGGGGCTGCAAAGCCTCAACTTTTGACTGGAGCTACAG
>WQXP01000129.1 GCA_009784765.1 Oscillospiraceae bacterium
GTCCTTCGCCGCTTCGATTACGCGATTATCCATTCGCTTGAGAACAGTATAAATCGGCAGTATCATGAAGGGAATAAAGTTGTACACCATTCCGAGCATAACGGCTTGTTCTGTATACAGAATATTGACAGGGGCAATTCCCAAAAGGTCAAGAAAACCGTTGAGAACGCCGTTCGTCTCAAGAATAGTCAGCCACGCATATGTCCGAAGCAAGAAGTTCATCCACATGGGCAGCAGGAATAAAAACAAAATAAAAGTCTTCGTATTAAACTCTTTGCTTGCTAAAATATATCCTGCAGGAAACCCGAGAAAAAAGCAAATCAGCGTACAAATTACTGCAAGTCGAAGGGAACGCAGAAACACACCGAGATACAGCGGGTCAAACACTTGCAGATAATTCGCGAGAGTGAAGCCGCCGTCGTTTCTTTCGCGAAAGCTGTAGTATACAATAAAGAACAGCGGAATCGCCGTGAAAAGCAGAACCCACAGCGCGTAGGGGTAGGCGAATCGTTTTTTAGGCATAACTGCACCTCCTTAAGAACAAGTTTTCGTCACACGGCCGGTTTCATGACGTGGATTGCGTCGGGAATCATTGTAAGCCCAACAGCCGCACCGACTTCTGAGGCAACAGTGCTGAGGACACTCCAGGTTGATTTATCTTCGAGCCTCACATAAATAGCGTAGTGGCTTCCGTTAAAGATTACGTCTTTGACTTTGCCCGTGAGCTGCCCTTTTTCGGGTGCGGTAATCTTAATATCCTCCGGGCGAATAACAACGTCAACAGGGGCATTGTTCCCGAAACCCTTGTCTAAGCACTCAAACTCTGTTCCGGCGATTTTGACGCGATAATCCGCGAGCATTGTCGCGTTTTCGATTATGTTGCTCTTTCCGATGAAGTTCGCGACAAAGACGTTTTGCGGCTCATCGTAAATGTCTTTGGGGGTCCCGATTTGCTGAATTACTCCGCCGTTGAGAACGACAATCACATCAGACATGACTAAGGCTTTCTCTTGGTCGTGGGTAACGTGAATAAAAGTAATCCCGAGTTCCCGCTGAATGTTCTTGAGTTCGATTTGCATTTCTTCCCGCAGTTTGAGGTCTAATGCGCCGAAAGGCTCGTCTAAGAGCAGGGCGTCCGGTTCGTTCGCTAATGCGCGGGCAATTGCAATCCGCTGCTGCTGCCCCCCGGAAAGGGAGCGAATGGGGCGCTTCTCAAACCCGGAAAGGTTGACAAGCTCAAGCATAGCCTTGACTTTTGCGTCAATCACTTTTCTGTCAACTTTGCGAATTTTCAGCCCGAAAGCGATATTCTCCGCGACGCTCATGTGCGGGAAAAGCGCATAGCTCTGAAAGACGGTGTTTACGCGCCGTTTGTGGGGCGGAGTTTTGAGAAGCGTTTCCCCCTCAAACAAAACATCGCCGCTGTCCGGCTTTTCGAAGCCGCCGATAATGCGCAGTATAGTCGTCTTCCCGCAGCCGGACGGCCCCAGCAAGGTAACAAACTCGTTACGCTTGATGAACAGGTTAATATCACGCAGAACGATATTGTCGTCGAAACTTTTATTTATACCTTTCAGCTCAATGAGCCTGTTGGTACTCGTCAATTCTTTCATATTTCTCTTCACCCCCTCATTCATTATTATATTAGCATAATTCCCCCGATAAATCAAGGGCATATTGAAATTTCGTCAAATGTTACAAATTTCACCCGCGAAACAGCCTTTTTTTCTACACGGCAAGCCCGCGAATTTACGAAAGCTTTACAATCTCTTTACGATTATCGCCTTGACAAATCGCGAATGGCTTCCCCTGCGATAATCAGCCCCGCCGCCGCAGGAACAAAGGCAGTGCTTCCGGGGAGCTGCCTTCTGTGAGTTTGCTCGGCTTCCCTGCCCTCCCCCACTGTCGGAACAATGGGAACTTCCCGCGAATACACGACTTTAATCCCCCTGCCGATTCCGCGCCGCTTCAGTTCATAGCGCATGACTTTCGCTAAAGGACATACCGACGTGTCGAACAAATCCGCGACTTCGAGCTTCGCTGCCTCAAGCTTATTCCCTGCCCCCATAGAAGCCATAAAGGGGATTTTCTCTTCATAACACCGTACCGCAAGCTCAATTTTCCCGGCGATTGTGTCAATGGCGTCTACGACATAGTCATATTGCGCCAAATCGACTTGCTCTGCTGTTTCGGGCAGGTAAAACGTCCGAAAAGCCCCGACTTTCGCCTCGGGGTTAATGTCGAGAACCCGCTCCCTCACAGCATCAACCTTGTACTGCCCGAGAGTCTTATGTGTCGCGTGGAGTTGTCTGTTCAGGTTAGTCAAACAGAAGGTATCGTTATCGAACAAGTCAAGGGCACCCACGCCGCTCCGTGCGAGTGCCTCGACTGTGTAGCCGCCGACTCCGCCCACCCCGAATACCGCGACTTTCGCGGCTTTGAGCCGCTGTACGCCCTCTGTTCCGATGAGCAGCTCTGTTCGTGAGAATTGATTAAGCATGGTTTCGCCTCCTTGGTTTGTTGAGAAGTCTTAAACATTGTAGCATAAAATTGTTGACAAGTCAATCTTTTCGTGGTATAATGTTTGACAGTTGACAGTTGACAATGGATAGTTATTCACTAAACTAAGGAGAATTCCATGCCTAAATCTACAAATACCACTAACAACTACGGCGACACAAGCCTGAAATCCCTCAAAGGACCCGACAGAGTGCGCAAACGCCCTGCGGTTATATTCGGCTCGGACGGAATTGAGGGGTGCAAGCATTCTATATTCGAAATCCTCTCGAACTCAATCGACGAGGCGCGTGAAGGCTACGGTAAGCGAATTACGGTAACTCGTTATGCAGATAAGTCCATTGAGATTGCCGACAACGGGCGCGGAATCCCCATTGACTTCAACAAGAATGAGGACAAATACAACTGGCACTTGGCGTTCTGTACGCTGTACGCAGGTGGAAAGTATGACAACAACGACGGGGGTGACTATTCCTTCGCCCTTGGCTTGAACGGGCTCGGGCTGTGTTCGACCCAGTACGCCAGTGAGTACATGGAAGTCGAGAGCGATAACGGCACGTGGAACTACAAGCTTCGCTTCGAGAAGGGTTATAACGTAACTTTAGCGAGTCAAGGCGGGTCTCCCGCCGCAGACGAGGGGGTATGGGGCGGCAGCCCCATTAAAAAGGACGAGCGGGGCTTCGTTAAAAGCAAATCGAGCGAAACACGCGGCACTCGCATAAAATGGCGACCCGACACTGAGGTTTTCACGGAAATTGACGTGACAGACGAGTATTTCACAGACATTCTGCGCCGCCAGTCGATTGTAAACGACGGGTTAGAGTTCCTGTATCGCTCGGAAGCCGACGACGGCAGTTTCACGGAACAAATCTTCTGCTACAAAAACGGTATTAACGACTACCTCACCGAAGTTCTCGGGCTTGACGCGATTACCACGCTGCAATCATGGGGAGTGGCAGAGCGTCAAGGCAAAGACCGCGACGACCGCCCCGAATACAAGGTGCGGCTCAAGTGTGCGTTTGCCTTCGCAAACGGCGTAAGGCTGATTGAGCATTACCACAACTCATCATGGCTTGAACACGGCGGAAGCCCCGACAAGGCTTTGCGTCAGGCGTTCGTGGCACAGATTGACGCGTTCCTGAAGCAGTCGGGCAAGTATAACAAAGGCGAGAGCAAAGTCAGCTTTGCGGACATAGAAGACTGCCTTGTGTTCATCAGTTCTAACTTTTCCACACAGACGAGTTTCGAGAACCAGACAAAGAAAGCAATCACCAACAAGTTTGTTCATGAAGCAATGAACGACTGGCTCAAGAGCAATCTTGAGGTATATTTTCTCGAAAACAAGGAAGAAGCAGAGAAAATCGCGGGGCAGATTTTGATTAACAAGCGAAGCCGCGAGAGCAGTGAAAAAGCGCGGCTCAACATGAAGAAGAAGCTCGAGGGAAATATCGACATGGCGAACCGCGTCCAAAAATTCGTGGATTGCCGCAGTAAAGACCTCTCGCGCCGCGAAATATACATTGTGGAGGGGGATTCGGCTCTCGGAGCGGTAAAACTCGCCCGGGACGCGGAGTATCAAGCGGTAATCCCTGTTCGCGGAAAGATTTTGAACTGCCTCAAGAGCGGGTACGACAAAATCTTCAAGAA
>WQXP01000130.1 GCA_009784765.1 Oscillospiraceae bacterium
CTCCGCGAAAGTAACGGCTGCGCCTGTGTCGGCTTCGGTATAAGCCGCGCCGCTTTCGTCAAGCACGAATATACGGACTGACTCACCGTCTCCGACAACCATGCCTTGAAGCTTACCATTCTCACTCGCGAACTCGTAGCTGAACTCACCCGTAACGCTGGCATCGGGGGCTGCTCCGCGAAGCCCCACGCTGTCGTTTCCGCCTGCGCCGTAAATCAGCCAGTCGATTTGGGGTTTACGCCCCGGAGGCTCGTCTGCAAAAGCTGAAAGGCTCGCTGAAATTGCGACAATCGCCGCTATAATCAATGAGAGTATTCTTTTGTTTGTTTTCATTTGATTGCTCCTTCTTTCTTTTGCTTGCTGTCAAGCTATCCGCCTGCGAAGCGGCAGAGCCGCTTCTGCGGCGGAATCGCTCTTCTTTGACCTACCAGTCAAAATTGCCTGCTTTTACTGCAGTAATAGTCATGTCGCTGCGGGTGCGTTCAATGGTGTAAATCATAGTTTTGATTGGCGTGTTGTCATGCTCAATCCCGGGAATCATAAAAGGTGTCGGCAACATATAATCGACTGTTGCGGTATAGGTTTCGCCGACGTTGGTAATGCTTGTAATAACCGGTGAGTAAGCCGACAATGTAGAGGCGTTGTCGGGAACTTGATAGCTGTTGTTATCGTGTGAATAAATGAACTCGACTCTGTTGGCAGACACGCTCTGATGTGCGAGTGTTCCTACTCCGAAAAGCGAACGCGCCGCTTCCTCAACGTCTGCTTGGGGAATGTAAATCACCCCGAAATCGGTATCATAGTGGCTTTTGTCCCCCGTGATAATGATTTTCCAGATTGCACCGGTAATAATAGTGCTGTCTTGCAGGTTGCTCACGTTTTCGAATTCAGGCGGGTCGTTAATTACAACGGGATAGATAAAAAACGCAAATTGCTCTTTGAGTTCGCGGCGGTTGACTATATCTTCGATTTTCTGCGAAATAAATCGCGTCGCGCTTACTGCCCCGATAACAGACAAAAACAGCAAAACAGCAGCAAGGCACACGAAAACATAGCGAATCTTGCGACCGCCCGTTTCGCCGGGCTTTTTCGCGCCGCCACCCTCACTGATTTCGAGTTCGCCGCCTTCGTCGGTGGCTTTGGCAAGCTCAAACTTTTCCGTTGAAGCGGGCTTTTCGCCCTCGGGCGTTACCATAAGCTCGCCTTTAGGCTCAGCAGCAGTCGGCTCTTCGTCAGACCCGGAGCTTGAAATAAGCTCAGCTTTTGCCGCCTGAATCTCCGCTTCCGGCTTGCTTTCGAGAAACGCATCTAAATCAGCAATGTCAATATCGTCGTCTTTGAGCGAGTTCAGCGAACTGCCGATTGAATCGAGTATCGAGTCTACTAACTTGTCTTTATCTTTGTTTTCTTTCGTTTTGTTCACTCTGTTACCCCCTTATTTGACCCTCTCCGTTAATCAGATACTTATATGTCGTCAGCTCTTCGAGACCCATAGGGCCGCGAGCGTGAAGCTTCTGCGTAGTAATGCCGATTTCTGCGCCAAGCCCGAACACGAACCCGTCTGTGAACCGCGTAGAGGCGTTCACATATACTGCCGCCGCGTCAACCTGAGATTGGAACTTCGCAGCATTCTCGCTGCATTTCGTTACAATACACTCCGAGTGCGTAGTCCCGTAAGTGTTGATATGCTCAATCGCTTCGTCAATGCTCTTGACTGTTTTCCAAGACAGTTTCAGCTCAAGGAACTCTGTTTCATATTCACCCTCAATAATCTCGACTTTGCCGCTCCAGTGTTTTTCGAGCTTTGCGCGAAACTCCTCGGCGACACTTTCATGAACCAACACAGTTTCAATCGCGTTACACACCGACGGGCGTTGAGTTTTCGCGTTATCGACAATGCTAACAGCCATGTCTAAATCCGCACTTCCGTCAACATAGACGTGGCAAATCCCACCACCTGCGAAAATCACGGGAATGGTTGAGTTTTCTAAAACAATCTGTTTAAGCCCCTCACCGCCTCGCGGAATAAGCACGTCAAGATACTCGCGCATTTTCATCATCTGCGCGGCGACTTCACGGCTCGTATCTTCTACCAAGCAGACAGCGTCTTGCAACTGCCCCCCGAGTGCTTCACGCATTATATTCGCTAAAGCTTTGTTCGAGTTAATCGAATCGCTCCCTCCCCGCAGAATGCAGGTGTTTCCCGACTTAAAGCAAAGCACCGCCGCATCAACGGTAACATTAGGGCGTGATTCGAATATAATCCCGATTGTTCCGAGAGGTACGCGCTTTTTGGTGAGTTTCAGCCCGTCGGCATTCGAGTACTTTTTCAGAATAACGCCGACAGGGTCGGGTAAAGCGGCTACCTGGCGAACACCCTCGACAATCGCGTCAATGCGCGAGTCGTTAAGTGTCAGGCGGTCGATATACGCCGCAGATTTTCCCGCTGTTTGGGCGAGTTCTAAGTCTTTGGCGTTTTCGGCTTTAATCAGCTCACGATTCTGTGGCTCAAGCAAGCTTTTCGCGATTTGTTCTAACGCCGCGTTTTTCTGCGCCGTGTCTAACAGCGCGAGTGTTTTGCGGGCGGCTTTCGCTTTCGCCCCGAGCCCGTGGATATATGAGTTCATGTGTTTTCTCCTTTGGGTAGTCTGCGTTGAATGTAATCGCTCACTTGTGTGGCGTATCGAATTGCTGTTTTTCCGTCATTTTCTTCTAATTCAAGTTCAGCGGGATAGCGGGGAAGAACACCGTAATCTCTTAACAGTGCATTCCGCAGCTTGTTGTGAATGAAATCAAACCACTTCAATCGGAATTGGTCGAAATGTTTCAAACATATGCTTAGCGGTGGCTAAATCCATGTCTACAAGCCGTACCCATTCTGCAATTGTACCGATGTATTCATCTTTCATAAAGTACTACCCCTTCGTTTGCGATTTTTCTCTCGATTGTAATTCCGGCAGAGCGACGTGCGAAAATATCAACTGTTCCTGCTAACAGGTCAACAGGCTTAACGTCTAAATCCCATATAGCAAATCGAGCCGTGTGCATTGCATCAATCGGACGCATACTCCCGTTAGGAATAACCATATAAAAATCATAATCGCTGTTTTCGTGAGGTGTACCATAAGCATATGAGCCGAAAAGATATAACTTCTCGACATCTACTGCCGCTAAAATACAGTCTTTGATTTTTTTGATTTCATCGTTTATTTTCATGATGTCCCCTTTACTCTCGATTAGTAAACAGCGTACAAACTGCAGTTCCTTCAAACAAGCCGTGCAGAATCTCCGGGTTTTCGCCGTTTATAATCACAGTGTCGATGTTGTCCCCCAGAGCAATCGACGCAGCTTCGAGTTTAGTAACCATGCCGCCTTTCGACATCGCCGAGCCTTTTTCCCCCGCAGAGGCAATCATCTCACTCGTGATGCGGGTAACAAGAGGGAGCAGTTTCGCGTCCTCATGGGTTGCGGGGTTTTTGTCATACAGCCCGTCAACGTCTGTGAGGATTACGAGCAAATCCGCGCCGCACAGCCGAGCGGCAACTGCAGAGAGCGTATCGTTTTCGTCGAAATCCAGCTCTTCGATTGACACGGTGTCGTTGGCGTTTATAATAGGTACAACTCCCCACTCCAGCAAAGTGGACAGCGTATTCGCGACGTTGGCTTTACGTTCAGCGTTGGCGATTACATCACGAGTCATGAGGATTTGCGCGACTTGGTGATTATGCTTGCCGAACTCTTGCTTATAGAGGTTCATCAACTCCCCCTGCCCGATTGCGGCGCAGGCTTGCTTCTGCTGCACTTCTGCGGGAGTGATTCCTGTAATTCCGCGACCGACGGCAACCGCCCCCGAAGTCACGAAAACGATTTCTTTGCCGGAGTTCTTGAGGGCGGCGAAAGTGCGAATAAGCCCCTCCACCCGCTCAAAGTTGAAATGCCCCGTAGAATGAGCAAGTGTAGATGTACCGACTTTTATTACTATGCGTTTCTTGTTGTTTAAGTTAATCATTGTTAATTTCCTGTTTTGAGTTTTCGAACATTTTAATTACAACGTCAATCACTTCATTGAATTTTGCTGTTTTTAACGCGCCAAGTTTATATAAGATAATGTCAGTATCGGCGGTGAACA
>WQXP01000131.1 GCA_009784765.1 Oscillospiraceae bacterium
GCCCTGCGGACGGGCAAAGCCCGCCCTTTGGGCTTATCTCTTCTTTAGCGAGTTGTCAAGATTCGCCCTGCGGACGGGCAAAGCCCGCCCTTTGGGCTTATCTCTTCTTTAGCTTTGCTTGCGCAGCCAATAATCCACTTGCAGCAAATACGCGAGCATTTGCGGCGCGTTCATGAGTTGCCCGTACCAAGGAATATCCGCTAACTGAGGTGTGTCAATGAACTCTGACAGCCGCTTGCTGTCTAACAAAGGCAGAAGCGGCGAACTCGAATCCCGCAGAAGTTCGCGCAGACGTTCGCAAAGAATTTGTGTGTATGCGGGGTTATAGGTTTTCGGGAAGGGGCTTTTCTTTCGCGTGAGCAATTCCCGGGGAAGCAAATCAGCGAAAGCATCGCGGAGCAATCCTTTCACTACACCGCCGTGTGCTTTGAACTCATGCGGCACGTTGTACAAATACTCACAGAGACGCACATCAGCAAAAGGGGAGAGGGCAACAATATTCGCGCCGACGGCAGCATTATCCATCCGCGTGAGCAGCGTTTGCATGAACCAATCAATCGTAAGCCTCATGAGGCGTTGATGTTCGCTCCCCGAAGTCGGGCGGAACACTTCGCTGCGCTGTGCTGCAAATGCGGGAATGTCTAACTCGTCGCGAAATTCGGCACTGAGGAAAAACGTGCGAAAGTCAAGATTACGCGACCACGGGTGAAGCCAAGCGCGAGAAGTGTCGGCTTTTTGCGCGAACCACGGGTAACCGCCGAAGAGTTCATCGGCACATTCCCCGGTCAGCGCATATTTTTCTTCAACCCCCTCACAGAAGTAAAGGAGCGATGCGTCAATGTCCGCCATACCCGGGCGTCCTTTTATGTCAACAGACTTGAAGAGATAATCTGCCAAATCGTGTGGCGGGCATTCCAAGTAACAGTGGCGCAGAGTCGGATAGCGGCGGAGCATGGAATCAATGAAAGGGCGGTCGCGTTCAGGCTGAAGTGTGTTCGCGCCTTCGATGAAATGTTCGTCGTTCCCTGCGAAATCGAAGGAATAAGTCGGCAATTTTTCGCCGCCCGGTTCACGAGCAGCGATTGCAGTAACAATGCTTGAGTCGATTCCCCCCGAAAGGAACGAGCAAAGCATTCCCGGTTCCGCAGCGCAGGTCTGCAACTGCCGCTTGACAGAACTTTGCACGAGTTCGCGAACTTTATCGCGGGTTTCGTCGTAAGTGTCGGTATGTTCGCATTCCTGCAGTTCGAAATACTTGGCAGAGCGATACCCGTGTTCTTTTTCGTTGAATCTCACATATCCGCCCGGAGCAACGCTGCGGACGTTTTTATACACGCCGCTCTCCGGGGAACGTGCCGGGCCGAACCCGAAAATCTCGCGATATGTTCCTGAGTCGATTTCTCCCTTGACGCCGCACTCACCGAAAAGTTCGTTATAGTTTGTCGCAAAGGCGATACAATCGGGAAAATGAACTGCATACATCAACTGCTTAACGCCGAGAGGGTCGCGAACTATGTAAAGTTTATTGCGCGAACCGCGGCTGTCCCAAAGTGCGAAGGCGAAATTGCCGCAGAGGTTAGCGAACGCGCTTGTACCCATGCGCACAAACTCACGCAGGATTGTTTTCCCCCACTTCTCTTCACTTGCCGCACCCGTGTCGAACAACATTCCGTCAAAAATAATGGCGAGCCTCCTGCAATCGCTGCCGATTACATTGCCCCGTGTGAACCCCTTTTGTAAATCACAGATTCCGTACATAAAAAAACACCCCTTCTTTCAAATGAGGCTTTGCCCCATGCCCCGAAGCCTGCGGCGGGAAACCCGCCTCCGACTTTCTTGCTCCTAAGAGTATATGAAAGATGAGGTTGTCTGTATTACATAAAGTACGCGCCGTCGCCGCATAAAATCGCAGAGCGTGTTACGGAGCGAAAATGCCCTTGAGCCAAAACCGTTAACGGATTGATAGTAAGCTCATTCCCCGCAGGAAGTGTGAGGGTTCGCGTCGCGCTGTCCCACTCTGAGAGCGGCTTAACATCGAGTGTCTGTGTCTTAGTTTTGCTTTTCTTGACTATTTCGATGCTTTCTGCGGCGAAAAATTCGTCAAAAGCGGTTATGTCCGCGCTTTCAATGAAATACCGCGCCTTTGTGATGTCGTTGGCATTTCGGACAGGCACCGCCGCCCGCAGAATACACAACCCTGTCGGCATAACAGCATTGAGGCGCAGCACAACCTCATCGAATGTGACCTCCTGCGTGAGGCGAATGTCTACCGATTCTTGCTTCCCTTCAATCCCGAGAGCGAGAGGCAGCGCAAAAGTCGTGTAAATATGAGGATTGAAGCCCTCAGTGACCCACAGCGGCAACGCCGAGCGTTTCAAAGCACGCCCGAATGCGCGATACAAGTCAAGATGCGAGATATACTTAGCGTTTCCGGTTTTGCTGAAAAAAACGCGAACATTAGTGAACTTCATTTTATTATACCATCCTTAGATTGCTTAATCCCCAATTCTTTCTTTAGCTTGTGCAACTCTTCAATGGCGGGCTTAAATTGGAATTTTTCGATATATCCGGCAAGTGCTTTCGCGCCGCCGATGGCGTAAATGCTGTCAAGAAGGTCTTCGCACTCAGGGCTTTTGTTTTTCAAAAGCGGTTCCAAGGCGGCGAAAACTTCGTGTATTCGCCCCATGTCGGTGATTGTTTCCAATTTTACGCTGTCTGCCTCAAGCCGTAAAGGTTCGAGTTTGCCCAAAACCGATTTCAACTCCCCTTCAAGGCTGCGCAGCAGTTTGCTGTTAATGTTGTTTGTGCTTTCAGAAAGCATAGCCTCGACTGCCGCCGCCGCTTCCTGTAACGCCTGCTCACCGATTTGCCCTGCATTGCTCTTGAGCGAATGGGTGATTCGAAAAGCTGTTTTCTTGTCATTGCCTTCGAGTGCCCGAAAAATTTCGCGGCAGGTGTCTTGATTGTTCTTGACGAATATAGTTTTCAGCTTTTTCAAGGCTTTCGCATCTTCGGCAGATTGCCGCGGCTTGTCAACACCGCAGTAATTCTCAACCGGAATATACTTAATCAAGCACTTCCACAGTTCATGTGCTTTGAAAGGTTTCCCGAGTGTGTCTGACATACCGCTCTCTCTGTAATGCTCCATATCGTTTGACATGATGTTCGCAGTTATGGCAACAATCGGCACTTTAATTTTAGCACCGGCAGTGAGCCCGGTGATTATCGAAGCAGCTTCCAAGCCGTCCATTTCCGGCATATGAATGTCCATGAAAATCAAATCGAACATTTTTTCGCCCCTCTCAAGGCGGCTTTGAATTATATTCACTCCTTCCAATCCGTTATCGGCAACCATGGTATCTAAGCCGACACGCGCAAGATGGTCGCAAATCACCTGCTGATTCAAACTGTTATCTTCACAAATAAGAACTTCCCCTTTGAATTTCGGCTTTTCAAATTGGTTGATTGTAACTTCTGCAGCCAAAGGTGAAGCATCGTCAACTAATTCAAAAGTCAACGTGAAAGCAAATTTACTGCCGACACCCGGTACGCTCTCCACGCGGAGCGTTCCGCCCATTAGCTCGATGATATTCTTGGTGATAGCCAACCCCAATCCCGTGCCGCCGAATCGCCGTGTAACGCTTTCGTCCCCTTGAGAAAAAGGGTCGAAAATCTTGGCGATTTGCTCAGGGTTCATGCCGATACCGCTGTCTTTCACCTCAAAAGTCATAGTAACGCTCTCGTCGTCGCCGCGTACAATGCCCGCCATAAGTTTAACTACACCGACATTCGTGAATTTAACAGCATTGCTGAGCAGGTTAATAACCACCTGACGCACCCGCACAGGGTCGCCGAGCAGTTTCTTGCCGATTGACGGCTCCGCGTAACAGTACAGCGATACCCCTTTCTTTTCGGCTTTCGGCGCAATCGCAGATTGGCAGTGTTCGAATATTTCGGGCAGGTCAAAGGGAATTCGCTCTAATTCGACTTTTCCGGCCTCAATTTTGGATACGTCCAAAATGTCGTTAATAATGTTCAGCAACCACTCTGCGCTGCCGTGAATGTTGCCTAAATATCTGCGC
>WQXP01000132.1 GCA_009784765.1 Oscillospiraceae bacterium
AAATTCATGCTCGCCCATACTGAAGTGATATTCAAATCTGCCCTCGGTGATTGTGTAACCGTGGTATGTGAATGTTTCATGTTTCATAATACTATTATATTGACAGCACCTCGTACATATTCCCCGCGTCTTCTTTTCGAACGCTTTCTGCAAGTGATATGACCCGGATTTTTAGCGGAACACGACCTAAACCAATTTCAATAACATCGCCGACTTTAACCGCATAGGACGCCCGCGCAACCTTGCCGTTGACGGCGATTTTGTCCGCGTCGCAAGCTTCATTTGCCACTGTGCGGCGTTTAATCAGCCGCGAAACTTTAAGATATTTGTCAAGCCGCATAAAATTTCCTTTCATTCATAAACGGGGTATTACTCCAACCCAATCACCCCGCGCAGAATCGCCAGCGCGTCATTTATTTGCGGTAGACCACCCTTGCCGGTAACATCGCCAAGGCAGTAGTGGTTGGGTAATATCATGTCGTTTTCCCTCGCCACACTTCGAGCATGATATAAACCGCCTGTGCTTCGGCGGAGGTTCCGACGGTTTTGAAATGCGGTGCGGCGCAAACTCCGCGGATTATGCCGTCTTTGCCGACTAAACCTTGCACAGCGTCATAAACTTTGTCGGCGAGGGGGCGGTAAGCGTCATCTTCGAGCCAGCCGTCGGAAATCCCGCGATAAATGCAGGTTGCGAACATCATAGCAGAGGTCGCGTCTTCGAATGTGTCAGCGTCGTCAAGAATGTCATGAAACAACCCTGATTCGCATTGAAACGCTTTCATCGCGTCCAAGAGTTTTTTCGCTTTCTGTACGTATTTCACCCGCACGACTGCATTTGCCTTACCAATAATCGCGATTAACCGCGCAAGCCCGAGCAAAGCCCAGCCGTTCCCCGTTGCCCACAGCTTTTGCCGAACATAACGATTTTGCTCCGCGTCATAGATATGATAAAGCAGCCCTGTTCCGAGGCGATTAGTCCGCAGGTCGCTCAGAAAGTCAAGATACCCGTCGATTTGCTTCTGCGCTTCGCCGAGTTCCCCCGTCGCCGCAAGAAACGGCACGAGCATATAGATTGAATCCGCCCAGATTTGATTTGCAGAGTAGCCCTCTTCAAAAGAAACAGTGTTGTGGCAAATCAACTCAAGGTTAGTACGCGGCGCGTGTCCGACATAGTATTCTAACTGCTTTTGCGCCGCCGCAACATAGAACTCATCACCGGTGATTTCATAAGCACGCAGAACCGCCTCACCATTAGCGGCGGGGTCGGCTACGGGTGTGAACTCCCCTGCCCTGTCGCCCAGAGAGGCTAACCGCCCGTCGGGCGATTGGCGAATGACAGCGTCATGCGCCATCAAAAGCAGAAGTTCGTCTTCTCCTGCCTCAAGCATTGCCTGGGCGCAGACCCCTTGCTCCCACGAATGCCGCTGCATGGCAAGCATCGCGAGTTTTACTTTGTTGTAGTTGTCATTAGTTTTAGGCATAGCGCCTCCTATTTTACAAATGTTAATCGACTCCACCGTCGCTTGATTCAAAAAATCGCTGTACCACCCGGCAGTCAATCGGCGTCAAGTGCTTCACGCAGAGCGAGTGCTAACTGAGCGGGGCATGAAGTTCCGCGATTACCGCAGGGAACGTCCTCAAGAGTAGAGATTACCTCATCAACGCTCAACCCCTCGACTAAGGCAGCGATTCCCTTGGCGTTGCCCGCACAGCCGCCGGTGAAGACAACGTCGCTGATTGTGATTACATCGCCGGTGTGGACTAAGCTGAACTCAATTTTGCGGGCACAGACTCCGCTCGGCGTGTACTCGTGGCGAACTGTATGAGATTGCGCTTGGGGCGGCGCGTCAAGAGATTGTGCAGGCTCGCCGGGTAAAGACGGCGATTGCTGCTCCGCCGCCGTGGTTTCATTCCGGGATTCGCCGTTCTTGCACGACGCAAGCGTAAAGAGTAAAAGCGCGATTAGTAAATACGTTGTTAATTTCCGTGTCATTCTGTTAAATTCTCCGATAATTTCTGGATTTCATCAGCTTGTTGCAGATTGACTGCGACTTCGTGAGAAATTTCGTCCATCTTGGTACGCAAGTTTTCCACAATTTCCCCGAACATTCGGCTGATTTCGTTGATGTTCTTGAGCATGGGTTGAACTGCTTCGTTGATTTCTGTCGAGCCTGTCGCCGAAAGTTTCGCTTTTTGCGCAAGTGCGCGAACTTCCCCTGCAACCACAGCAAAGCCTTTTCCGTGCTGACCTGCCCGCGCCGCTTCAACGCTGGCATTAAGGCTGAGCAAGTTAGTCTGCTCAGCGACATTGACTATGTCATTGGTGAGAACTAAATACCGCTTCATTCCGGAGCCGATTTGCTGGATTACATCGTCTAAGTTACGCGCCTCTTGTGTGATTATCTCGAGTTCTGCCAAAACCTCATTCACCGCATCGGATTGCTTCTGGCTGTTTTCCTTGAGCGACAGAAGCGCGTCGGAAATGCCGTTGACACCTTCGCGCAGAGTTGCGCGCTGAAGTTCGCGTCCGTCCTCAAGCATGGTGAGTTCATGATGTTCCGCGTCAGAGAGCTTCTTGAGGTAGTATGCGCAGTTGTCTGTTATGTTAATCCCGCGGACGCACATTTCTGCCATTTCATAGCAAGTTTTGTACCCGCAAGCTTGACAGTCCATTTCACGTTCTGATTTTTCTGCTTTCATGAGCATTTCGAAGCCTTTTTCTACCTGATGGCTCGGAAGGGGTTTTATGTCAAGATGATATGCTTTGTAAGAACACTTGAAGTCTTCTAAGTTCAGCTTTTTGTCGAACTCGATGAAATGGGCGTATTTCTTAGGGTTGTTTTTCTTGTTCTCATAAGCAGACTTACGCAGCGCGTGAGAAAGCTGATTTATGTCATCTGCGGGTATAGAGTGGTCGATTCCCGTACCGTCATTGCACCCGTGGAGGCAGTTCAGCGCGTCTACGAGCAGCGGAAGTGCCTTGCCCGACTTAACGCGGCGGCTGTATTCGGTGAAGTAGTCAAGAAGCATACCCGCACCCTCGACTTGGCGTACCCACGCCGCCGAGTTGGTGAAGTAATCGACGTTTTCGCGAAGACCGCCCGGAGCGGGATAGAAACTCCCGAAATCCCCCGGAGGCGAGTCCGGAAAAGCGTCAGGGCAAGAGGTGAAGTTAAGTTTATGGCGTTCGAAATACTCCGCCAAAGCCTTGTATGTTACGTTATATTTGATTAGCCCATGCCGCACGAACTCTGTCTTTTTGCCGATACAGGGCGACAGAAAGACAATATCGTCGCTAATTTCCATGTACTTTTTCATGTAGACTGCCGTATAGCTCGCCGAAATGTGAAAGGGAATGAGCTTCGGCAAGAGCTCCGGTGTGTATTTTTCAATCATATTCACGACTACGGGGCAAGGTTGGCTAATCCAGCCGGTTTGCGCCGACGCTTTGATGAACTTCAGATACGCCCACGATGTAATCTCCGCACCGAATGAAACGTCATAAATCTTGTTGACGCTGTATTTCTTGAAAAAACCTAAGTATTTTTTCCATGCAGGATAGTTTGTTTTGAAAGCGGGGGCGAAAATAATTGACATTTTCTTGCCTGCCGTCAAATCGCTCATGAACGCCTCTGTGTCGTCTGTGAAAATTCTCGCACCCTTGGTACATTCCTTGATACATACGCCGCAGTCGATACAGTATTCATCGCGAATGTCAATTACTAATCGCCCGTCATCGAGCTTGAGTTCCTTGTTCGCGAAGGAAACGGGGCATTCTGCTATACATCTGTTGCACCCTACGCATTTGTCTTCTACAAGTTGAATTAAGTTGCACCCTCCGCCTGAGTTTGCGGGCTTAGAATTTAAGCTTGAACGTGTCATATGATTAGCCTCATGCTTTCTTTATATTTCCGCTTACGTACCCGGTCAATACGACAGTGGCGGGGAACACCTTTAATTATACTCCTATTTTCGCCCCTTGTCAATAAGAATTTACAAAAAACTTTTCCCATCGTTGACTTTTTTTCAAAAATGTGTTAT
>WQXP01000133.1 GCA_009784765.1 Oscillospiraceae bacterium
CCCCCGCGAGAGCAGACCCGCCGCGAGAGCCGCCGCATTGCCTTTGACTTGGCGTGCATAAGTCTTAAATTCGGGCTTGAGAGCCTCCGCAAAACACACTGCTTTCGCCGCGATTGTGTGCATGAGCGGCCCGCCCTGAGTTCCCGGGAATATAGCGCGGTCGATTTTTGTTGCTATGTCCGCGTCATTCGTGAAAATCGCGCCTCCGCGCGGCCCGCGAAGAGTCTTGTGCGTAGTTGTCGCCGTCACATGAGCGTAGGGAATAGGCGACATATGTTCCCCTGTCGCGACTAATCCTGCAATATGCGCCATGTCCACAAACAGGAATGCGCCGACAGAATCCGCGATTTCGCGAAGCCGCTTGAAGTCAATTTCGCGAGTATATGCAGTCGCCCCTGCGACTATCATTTTTGGCTTAGCGTCAGCGGCGATTTCCGCGATTTTGTCATAGCAGAGCATTTGAGTATCGTCCTGCACTCCGTAAGCCACGAAGTTGAAGTATTTCCCCGATATGTTCACAGGCAATCCGTGAGTGAGATGCCCGCCGTGGTCTAAGTTCATGCCCATGACTGTATCACCGTAGTTCAGCAACCCGAAATAAACCGCCATATTCGCCTGCGAACCCGAGTGAGGTTGCACATTCGCATACTTACACCCGAAGAGTTGTTTTGCGCGTTCTATGGCGAGTTTTTCGACGATGTCAACACACTCACACCCTCCATAATAGCGTTTCGCGGGGTAGCCCTCTGCGTATTTGTTGGTCAGAACGCTCCCCATTGCTGCCATAACAGCAGGGGAAACGATGTTCTCACTGGCAATCAGCTCGAGGTTGCGGCGTTGACGCGCCAACTCTTCCCCCATTGCCGCCCCTACCTCCGAGTCATAGCGCGACACAAATTCGATTGAGTTTTGCAGGTCTTTGTACATAATTATATCTCCTTTTGATAAAGTTTTATATTTCTTCATAATAGTATGACTGTTCTATGCCCTTCATGTAAACCTCACGGTCGTTGATTTGCTCCGTCAACGCACCGCGCAAAAGCGCGCGGATTTCAAGTGCATTGACAGGGCTGCGTTCCATGGCAGACAGATACTCATATTTCCTGATTTGCGACCAGTCAACACACTTTTGCAAACGGGCTTTCAAAACCGCCCCCAAGTACATCACACTGGCGAAGCGGAAGTTTCCTTTTGCAATGTTCTTTGTCCGAATTTGCCCTGCAAATTCAAAAAGCCCGCCGAACAAATACTCGTGGATTTGGCACAAGCCTTTGAGCGTTCCGACCTCAAGAGAGGCTATTGCGCTTGAATCAAAGAGCTTATATGCTTTTTCTTTGCTTTGTTCGTCGATGCTCATGTTTATCCTCTCCCTTGCATTCCTTGCATTTTGGCGCGAATGTCCTGCGCTTCAATAATCGCGCCGTAACAGCCGAATCGCGCCGCCCGTGTTACATGAATGGGGCTTCGAACATCTGTCGCTATGATTTTGCAATCAAGGCTGCTTTTGCCGAAAATGTCAACAAGTTCTTCAATAACTTCCATTCCGCGAATGCCGCTGTCATCGAGCTTTCCGAGAGGGACGGCAAGGAACTGCACCCCCTCATTCGCTGCCAGTAACGCTTGCGCCGCTGTAGTTACTTCTTTGGCTTCGCCGCGAATGTCGCCGATATTATTAAACAGTTTCATGGTAGAGGTTCTCCTATTTCTTTTTTACACATAGAATACCCTCTCTTTACTATTTTAATACAGAAGTCGCTCTTTGTCAAGGGGGAAATGAAATCTTTTCATATTTTGTTTGCAAGCTATTGACAAATCACTAAATCTATGGTATAATACTGTAGATTTTATGTATCCCATGAGTTATGAAAGAAAGAGGGGGAAAACACCATGAAAATGAAACTAATCTTTGCGATTATCAATAACGATGACTCTCATTCGGTATCGGCGGCACTTATGCAGAACGGCTTTCACTCAACCAAGCTTGCGTCTACGGGCGGATTTCTTATGTCCGGGAATACGACTTTTTTGCTGTGTGCCGACGCTTCCCGCGTTGATGACGTAATCGCGGTTATCAAGAACCACTCGAACAAGCGCAAGCAATTTGTACCTACCGCCGCCTCACTCGGAGAAGGCGGAGACGGCGGATATTCAAGCTTTCCCGTGGAAGTTAGCGTCGGCGGAGCGACAATCTTTGTTACCGATGTTGAAAAGTTTGAGAAGCTATAGAAGAGCGATTATTATGACACTACAATCACTTCTTGATTCGGGGAGATTCCCTCACGCGGTTCTGCTGATTGGCGGAACGCCGCAACAAGTCGCGCAGATTATTGACTACCACAAGTGCGCCCCTGAAGACATTATCCGGGTGAAAGACGAAATGCCGCCGACGGACACCGAAAAGAAATCGAAAAAAGAGCCTCCCTATGCGTATAAGCTTGACTCTAAGTGGGGAAAAACCCTCAAAGATGTGATTGGCGCAGGCAATATGCGTCCTCAATTCGGGGAGACGCGGCTGTTTATTTTAGACGAGTTCGATACAATGCGGGTTGACTGTCAGAACACTCTGCTGAAAACCCTCGAAGAACCTCATGAGTTTAATCGCTATGTTTTGATTGCCGGGAGCAAGGCCGCTATACTCACGACGATTTTGTCGCGGGTAGTAGTTGTCGGCGAAGAAGACGTCAAAAAAGCAGATGACGAAGCGGCTGAAACAGTCGCGGCGATTATGGCGGCAGCCAAGAACCGCGACAAGGCGCGTGCAGAGTATGACACGGCGGCGGCGTTCGCGCAGGTCAAAGACCGTGATATGCTTGAGCAGGTCATACAAGGGCTGCTGCAGGAGTTCGCTGCGCTGATTACTACAGCGCGTCGCCCGGAAAAGCTCATCGCGGCGACGGACGTGCTTCAAAAATACGCCGCCCGCACGGAGTTCAATCCGAATGTCGCGATTACTATTACCGCTTGTGCGGTTCAACTACAGAAAGCTCTTCATTCATGAGCCTTGAAAGGACGTTAGGAATAAATGGCAGATACAGCTATGAAAACAGTAAAAATAGTCGGGGTTAAGTTTCGCGGTGCAGGAAAAGTCTATCACTTTTCGCCCGGGGGCTTGCTTTTACGGAACGGCGACAGTGTAATCGTCGAAACGGCGCGGGGATTAGAGATGGGGACTGTCGTTCTTGTAAACAATGCTTTTGAAACGGCGCGTGTGCTGAAGCATATCGTGCGGATTGCGTCGGACAAAGATAAAATGCTCGCGGAGAAAAACCGCAACCGTGAGAAGGAAATATTCGATACTTTTGTTGCCAAAATCGAAGAGCATAAGCTCAAAATGAAAGCAATCAGCGTTGACTGCACTTTCGACGGAAGCAAGATTTTGTTCTATTTCACCGCCGACAGCCGTGTAGATTTCCGCGAGTTGGTCAAAGACCTTGCGGGGGTTTTCCGTACCCGAATCGAACTGCGGCAAATCGGGGTGCGGGACGAAGCGAAGCTCTTGGGCGGGCTCGGAATCTGCGGGCGGGGCTTCTGCTGCGCGACTTTCTTGGGGGACTTCCAGCCGGTGTCAATCAAAATGGCGAAAGAGCAGTCTCTCTCTCTGAACCCCACCAAGATTTCGGGAACTTGCGGGCGGCTCATGTGCTGCCTCAAGTATGAGCAGGACTGTTATGAAGAGCTGATTAAAACCACACCGGGCGTAGGCTCTCTCGTGGAGACTAAAGACGGACGCGGCTTTGTTCAAGACGCGAATTTGCTCACGGGTATGCTGAAAATCAAACTGCAGAAGAACGAAAACGATGCTCCTCCTGTATCCTTCAAGAAAGAGGACGTGAAGCTCATCAGAGCGGGTCAGGTTCGCGTGAGTAAAGAAGAGGCGGCGGCACTCAAAGCCCTCGAACGCCAGTGAAACTTACAAACATCAGCGTAATCCGCGATTTGATGACGCGGCACGGCTTCGAGTTCAGCAAGACTCTCGGGCAGAATTTCTTGATTAACCCGAGTGTTTGCCCGCGAATGGCCGAGAGCCTCGGCTCCCATGC
>WQXP01000134.1 GCA_009784765.1 Oscillospiraceae bacterium
AACAAAAGCTTAGCCGCAACCTTCGCGATTGTACTCTCGCCCTTAGCCGTGGTAACGACTGTCGCCCCGACTCCTGCCCCCGTACAAGCAATTCCTCTGCTGAACCCTTACACCCACATCAGCGTAAATAACGGCGAAATGCTGCTCAGCGAATACGTATATACTCCCTCGACTCCCCCGGCTTCTGCCCCGACTGCCCCGACTCGCGCAGACAACGGCGCCCCCGTAATCACCCGCAACTTACATCATGACGCCCCGACACAGGAACTCACTCCGCGAACCGGGCGAATAACCACCCGCACGTTCAGACCTGCACAGAGCGGGCATTACATCAGCCTGCCCGGCGGCGGACAAGTCCGCAATTCCTCTGAACACAGCGACGCGCTACTGCTTCGCACTGCCGCCCGGCCGCTGAGCTTTACTCCGGCTTTGTACGAAAACAGCGGACAGCCCCAAGTTCTCATAATCCATACCCACACCACCGAAAGTTTCGCGAACATTTCCAACACTTACCGAACCACAGACCCGCAGCGCAATATAGTCGCGGTCGGGGCGGCAGCAGCAGAGGAAATCGCGGCGGCAGGCTTCGGTGTGGTGCATGACGCTACACTCCATGACTACCCCGCATTCAGCGGCGCATATTCTCGCAGCGCGGCGACTATTCGCGAAATCCTCGCCGAATACCCAAGCATTCGCATAGTTCTTGACATTCATCGGGACGCGATTGAAAGCGGCGGTGTCCCCGTCGCGCCTGTCGCGAATATCGCAAGGGGGGAACAAGCCGCGCAAATCATGATTATATCGGCGGCAGATGACAGCGGCAACTGGAACGTACCTGATTACATGGAGAATTTCAAGTTTACCACACGTCTGCAAACACAGTTAGAGCAGGACAATCCGGGAATTACGCGGGCGTTGTGGTTCACCCCCTGCAACTATAACATGAACTCAGCCCCCGGGGCAATGCTCGTGGAAATAGGCGGACACGGCAACACACTTGAACAGGCGTTGCTCGCAGGGCGGCTCTTCGGGCAAAGCATGGGAAACCTGCTAAACTCACTCGCCCTTGAGTCGGTTTAATTGTTGTCAAGATTCGCCCTACAGACGGGCAAAGCCCGCCCTTTGGGCTTATCTCTTCTTTTACTCCTCTAACCCCTGAATAAACTCATCAGACAAGAACTCCCTGAACTCGTGATAGTATTGGCTGTAGAAGTAATACCCGCCGATAAAGTGCTGAGTATCGTCAATACGAACGCGGAAGTCATCATCGCGTATCATAAAAGAACCGACGATGTTTTCGGGGGCTTTCATATACATTGCGATTTCGGGAGCAAAATACCCGTTAAGCATATGCCGCGCCCTGTAATAAATCGTCTGCGCGAATCGCGTAGGGTCATAGTCCTTGATATAGTCCGAGTCAATTTTGTCCGCTAACGCCCGCTGATACGTCCTCCAGGACAGCATGAAAAGCTCCAGCCGGGTAGGGATTGATTCTGCGCGTTTGTAAATCGCCTCTAAGTTCTTGTCGGCGTTTTCGAGGGCAAATTCATAAAACTCCGGGCGGGGAACGTGTTTCGTGACTTCAAACAGCGCGTAAGAAACCCAGTGGTCGCGCCACTTCGCGTAGTCGTTGTCGATAAAATGCTCAACAGCTTTGACTGCGCCGTTGAGAAACCGCTCATCTTTCGTAACTTCATATGCGCGGACAAGGGCAAAAGTCGCCTCTCCGTCATAGTAGATTGTCCTGAACTTCTCAATCAGCTCATAGCTCGGGTAATCAAGCACATGAGTATACTCCCCCGTTTCGCTGTCTTGGAGTTCTAAAATTCCGTTAGCTAATTTGCGGACAAGCTCGCCGTACTGCTTCGCACGCTCACTGTCAGGGAACACGTTCATATACTCCGTGTAAGAAAGCATAGCAACGCCATTGGCACCGAGTTTGATTTCGCCGGACTTTTTCTCAAGGATATACGCTGTATCTTCGTCTTTCTCGACGACAAAAGTGTCCATATACCCGAGGGCGGCGTTGATTTTCGGGATTAGCGCGTCATCGTTGCTTATGCGATAGAGGTTGATAATACTCCAGACAGTTCCGCATGGCGGACAATGTTATAATTGTCGATTTCTTTGTTGAATACAGGATAGTAGCCATACACGAATTTGCCCTGCTCATCAATCAAATTCGCGAGATACTGCGACGCGCCGACAATCACAGGTTTGAGTGCTTCCCCTGTAACTTCGGGAAGAATCCTCCGCCCTGTATCCCAGGGCTTTTCTGCATCGACGTTTTTCGCCCCGTAGAGTTCGTGCAAAGAGTCGTCCTCATCGACTAAAAACCCGCGAGTCGTAAAAATGCAAGCTTTTTCGGGGATTTCATCTAATGGCGCAAGGGCGTAGTTCTTCTTGCGATAGTTGTTAATGTTATCAAGGAAAAGCAAGTTAGCGTCTCGTTCATAGGCTTTCTTGCTGTGTTCTTTTTCGGTGTAATAAACAATCATTTTATTGGCATTGAGTTCCTCTTCAAGAAAAGCAGTTTTGCTTGTGCCTTTGAACCCCTCAAGCCCTTCACCGAGTGCGACACCGACGCGGCAGAAGTTGTTGTATCGCTCGCGAATGACAACGTCGTTGAGTTCGACGGTGTTGATAGCTTTGTAAGACGTTACTATATCGGCTTTCGCCCACGCCGCGCCAATCGGCTTTTTGAGCTTGGTACGCTTAACCGCGAACTCATCAAGCTTGCGTTCGGCGTTCGCCCACGCACTTGCGAGAGACTTGCTCGAACCGCTGAAAACTTTAGCCCGTTCTTTCTTATTGCAAATCGACAGGAATACCGTGTAAAAAGCCCGCGATTCGGGAATGTTCGTGGGGTTATAACGAAGCTGTTCTTCAAGAGACGCCGCTACATCCGCAGACAAAACATATTCTCTGAGTTTGTTTATACGCTTGAATTTACTCATGTTTGTTTGTTTCCTTTTGTATGAAGTATGAATATTTCAGTATAAATTATACCATATAAATTCGAATTTGTCAACGCCTTGTCGCAAAAAATTAAGGCAGAACCAAAAACTCCTCTGATATAGTATCGTTCAAAATCCCGAGAATATAAGGCAAATCAAACTTGCCGTGGTCGCGAACGCCGTGAGTGAGTGCTGTTTCGGCGGTATATTCCGACAGCGGATACAAGCGGATATTGGCGAAGTTACGGTCATAGTGTGTGATTACCGGTGTCAACCTTGCGTCCTCAAAGCTCACAGCGCGGGTTTCGTAGTCAACCACAATGTCGAACTCAAGCAGCCCGCCAATCATAGTCTGCGGAATGCGTTGCGCGCCTATGAAATTCCCGAGGGAGTAGGCAACAATAGCAGGAGAACCGTCCGGGCGTTCGTACCATTCTATGTCGCGAAGAACGTGGGGGTGCGTTCCTATGATGATGTCTGCGCCTGCGTTCACGAGCTTCTGCGCGTATACTCGCTGGCTTTCATGAATCCGCGATGAGTTTTCCACGCCCCAATGCAAAAATACCACACAAACATCGCTGACCGCTTTTGCGGCGGCGATTTCTTCAAGGACTTTTGCAATCGGCTCAGTCCGCCCGACTTCGCCGGGGGCCTTCAGCCAAGAGTCCAAGCCGTTGAGAGATTCAGCGTAAGAAAGGTAAGAGAAAGTAACGCCGTTTTTCTCATTCGTGCGAATAACTGCCCGCTCGTCTGCATCACGATAAGCCCCGACAGCGACAACTCCGTGAGATTCCATGCGTTCGTCCCAATAGTCAAGGCTTGCGAAAAGCCCATCCATCTTTAAGTCAAGGGTGTGGTTATTCGCCAAAGCAAACACATCGAAGCCTATGTCTATCATATAATCGCCGAGTTCGACAGGGCTGGAGAAATGCGGAAAAGTCGCAGGAGGGTAAAGCGCGTTAATCAGCGTTTCCTGATTGATTACCGACAAATCTGCCGCACCAATCATATCGGCGACTCTGCCGTAGATTGGCGGGAAGTAATACGCCAAGCCCCGCTCTGCGCCGTGT
>WQXP01000135.1 GCA_009784765.1 Oscillospiraceae bacterium
TCCCGGGTTCGAGCAGAGAGACACGAACAGCTCGAAATTGCAGGAAATAGACTCGTATATCCGCAACAATTTTTTTGGAGATATTAACGAGCTTGATATTTCTAACGGCATTTTCTCCGGCTATATTTCAGGGCTTGATGATAAACACGCCATGTATTTGACACCGGAACTCCACCGCCGCCAAATCAGCGAAGACAGCGGGCAGCTAATCACGGCAGGGGTTCGCGCAGAACGCGAAGCGTCGGGTTATCTCAGCGTTACGGGGGTATTCGGCGGCTCGGCAGCGGAAGCGGCAGGAATAGTCCGCGGAGATATTATCACCGATGTTAATACCTCTAACGTGCTTGAAGTGGGTGCCGCCGCCGCGCTGCAACTGCTTGAAGGCGAGGAGAATACAAGCGTAACTCTTACAATTCGGCGCAGCGGCGAATCCTACGCATTTCCCCTTGTGCGACGCGCCCTTGACATTGTGTCGGTAGATGCTGATGTCGTCAACGAAATTGGTTTTGTCAGAATTACTGCCTTCAACGCACTTACTGCATCTCAATTTAACGCCGCATTGAGGACTTTTGAAGGGGCGCAGGTGCAGGCCCTCATTATCGACCTTCGGGATAACACTTCCGGTTACTACGCACCGGTAACACCCATGTCGAACGCTCTTGTCAGTGCAGAAACAGTCGCTCAGGCGGAGCATCGCGGCGGAATGATTCGTGACTTTGTTACTACCGACAGTTCGCTGATGTTCCCGGAACATATGTCAGAAATCCCCATCATCGTTTTGGTTAATTCGCGAACCTCCGGTGCGGGAGAGCTTTTTGCCTCGATTTTGCGTATTCACACAGGGACACAAATCGTCGGAATGCCGACTGCGGGTAACGCATATGTTCAGCAGACACATACTCTCAAAGACCTGAGTGCGATTCGTGTTACGGTTGCGCGAATTTCCATGACAGGCGGACCGAGTTTCGCTGAAAGCGGGCTCACCCCGGATTATGAAGTTGAGTTAGATTCAAGCGTTTCATATAACATTTCCGAACTCCGCGACAGAGAGCTTCACGAAATAGCGGACGACCAAATCCGCCGCGCTTTCGAGATTATACATTCGCGTACTGCGAACCAACCATAAGAAAAGGAGATTAACACTATGGCGAAAACGATTCTTACCCAAGAGGGTTTGAAAAAACTCGAAGAGGAACTTGAGGTTCTCAAGACGGTCAAGCGGCGCGAAGTCGCTGATAAAATCAAAGTTGCGATGTCTTTCGGGGACCTTTCGGAGAACGCTGAGTATGACGAGGCGAAAAACGAACAGGGCATTATTGAATCGCGCATTGCGCAGATTGAATCAACCCTCATGAATGTTGAAATACTCGATGAGGAAAGCCTTACTACCGACCGCATTCAAATCGGGAACAAAATCAAAATCAAAAACATCGAAAGCGGGCAAGTGCTTGACTTATCTATGGTAGGGACTAAAGAAGCGGATATGAGCAAGTTCAAAATAAGCGACGAATCGCCAATCGGCAGCGCGTGTATGGGAAAAATCGTCGGTGATGTGGTTGATGCGGATACACCCGCAGGGCACGTGAAGTATGAGATTTTGGAGATAAGTAAGTAGGTAAAACCATGACAGATGACCGCCGCGAGTTACTCAAACTGAAGCAGGGGCTGATTTCTGAAAAAGAAAGCTCTCTTGAAACAAATGTAAAACCTCACTATGAAAAGCCGGTGGGGTTCAGCGCGGTTATGGCGAACTTCTACTATCATCACAAACCCCATATATTCATAATCGGCTTTTTCATGCTTGCCACCGCAGGTATGCTTTTCCTGTCTTACGGCAGCGAAAAGCCCGATATAACTGTGCTTCTCATTTCCGATGAGCCGCAAATATCCGCTTTCTTGCACCTTGAGCAAGATGCCCTGCAAGCCATCTTCGAACAGCACACCCCCGACATTACGGGCAACGGCAATGTGTTCGCGGAACTGCTGTTTATCGACCTTGCAACTCAGGGGCGTTCTCCCCAAAGCATTCAGGCAAGTGCGGTTAAGCTTTTCGGGGAAATTCAAGGAGGGCGCGGGGTTCTTATTATCGGGAACGGAAATGCACTCAAACGCATTCCCGAAAGCGCGGGGCTTACATCGGGTGAGTTTTATGCGAACTTGAGTGATTTGTTCCCCGAGTGTGATTATATCAGCGACGGCTTTTTTCTGCCAATGGCGGAGTTCCTCAGGGGCAGCGATTCTGCCGCGTTTGATACCCCGATTCCCCAAGGCTTGTTTTTAGCAATGCGCGGCGGCCCTGCTATTGCAGAGCCGCTCACGGAAACCGCACTCAGTGTGATTGAAAATGTTCTGCTGCTTCGGCAAGCTATAACGGATTAGCGTCTACTTCGGCTTTGTCGTTCAAAGCGCGGTCTTCGCCGATGTTGTCGTGCATTGAGTTATCAAACCCGTCTTGTCTGTAGAAGCGTCTGTCGCGGCGGTCGCTGGCTACGTTAGTCCAAAGGGGAGTGATTGATTTCGTCGGGGAAATTCGCGCTGTGTTTCCGTGAAGAACCCCTGCTGCCGCTACCCCGGAACTGCCGCCTACCACCAAGCCCGCATCGTCTTTGAATGGGAATCTTGCTTTCATATATGAACCCTCCTTGTTTTATTACTCTTATTATCCTCTGAAAGGTGTCGAATATGCAGACAAAAACTTGTAAAAGCTTCGGTTCGAAATTGCTGCGTGGGATTGGCTACGGGCTCGCGGGGAATTTTATGGCGGCGATTATGGCGTTCTCTCTCGGGATTTTTCGCGCCTCCACCGAACTTATGCTAATCGCGACGCTTTTTGCACTCGCGATTTTTCTCTCCCTTGTAGGGCTTCCCGCGTATAAAGACTCTCTCGCCCTTGCCGAAAAAAGCCACACGCCGCAGGGGGCGAATAGGCGGGATTTGCTCGAATGGTTCGCTGTCGGTGCGGTTGTGTGGCTTCTCATGTCTGTGCCTTCTGCCCTGCACTTGGGCGGGCTCATCACCGACGGCGTTCTGCGGCTTCTCAGCGGCGCGACTGCCCCCTTAGGTTGGCTTTTAATCGAGTTCATTGACATACACGGCAACCCTGTTACGGAACTCACCGAAGCGGATTTCTTCCGCTTGCTCCCTTGGGTTGGTTGGCTCTACATCGCGCTGTATTCCCTGAGCATTCCTGCTTGTTTACTCGGTTCTGTTATGGGAACGCGGTATGCAAAGAAGAAATAGGCATTTTTTCTTTGCGAACCATACCCTCCGCGGGGGTATAATCGCCTGTAATAACCATTATATGTCATAGGTTGTCTTTGTGCAAGTTGCACAAAGACAAGGGCGATTACTTAGGCGATTTTAACGAAAATGTAAAAAATGCGTAAAATCTTCAAAAAAAGGGTTGACATTTTCCCGCGAATGTAATATAATAAGGTTAAGAAATAAAAAGGCGGGTGAGAAACCATGGCTATAACTAAGCATGAATTTGTCGCAGATTACACTAAATTAGGGTTCATGGTGTTGCGCCGCGATTGGGTTTCGGTTGAAGGAAGTGTGTTCCACTCATTAGCCGCCGCAAACGGCACAACCGCCGAAGAGGAAAAGGCAAAACTCGTGAAGACCATTGAGGACGCGGAAAGAGACAGCATGAAATAGCTGTTGCCCCGCGCAATATTCGCGGAACGCATGAATGCGTTCCCTACTTATCGGATTTAACTCTGCGGAGTTAAACATAAAAACTTTTAGTAGTTGCCCTGTCAAAGGGGCAGAAAGCGAGGTATTCATTATGAGTATCAGAAAACTTCAGGCTATGAAAGCCAAAAAAGGGTTCACGCTTGTTGAGCTGATTGTTGTTATCGCAATCATCGCTATCCTTGCGGCAATCCTTATTCCTCTGCTCGTAAACCACGTGCGTAACTCAAGATGTACACAAGAGTTTGCAGACGCAACTTCCGGGCACAACATGATTGCAGAACGTATCTCGGACGCCTTCTCTCGCGGTATCGCTCCTGCAGA
>WQXP01000136.1 GCA_009784765.1 Oscillospiraceae bacterium
GAAAAAGTGATTCCCGACTTGATTTTGTTGGATGTGGATATGCCTGTAATCGACGGGTTTGAGGCTTTGGAAAAGCTCAAAGCCGATGCGCGAACAAGAGATGTTCCTGTTATTTTTTTGACTGCGCGAACGGATTGCCAAGCTGAACTTCGCGGCTTTGAAATGGGTGCCCTTGATTTTATTAACAAGCCTTTTTCGCCGCCTTCTTTAATTAAACGCATTGAGTGCCATATCGAAATGGATAAACTTCTGAAGAAAAGCAGGCAGGAAGTGCGGGACGTTCATAACGCGCTTATCAATGTTATTTCGGACTTGGTGGAAACCCGTGACAAAGTTACCGGGAGCGGACATATCAAAAGGACGCAGAAATATCTCGAGCTTTTAATCGGCGAACTCATTCGCGGTGAAGTTTACGGCGACGAAATATCGCTGTGGGACACAGATTTAGTTATTCCGGCGGCACAATTACATGATGTCGGCAAGATTTGCACCAATGAGTTTATTCTCAAAAAGCCTGATAAACTGACACCGGGGGAGTTTGAGGCTGTCAAACTGCACTGTATCGAGGGTGAAAGAATCCTTAATATGGCACTCGCTTCAAAAGATGATGCTTTCTTGGAATATGCACTGCGTTTCGCCGCTTATCATCACGAAAAGTGGGACGGGACAGGCTATCCGCGCGGGCTGAGGGGGGAGGATATTCCCATTGAGGGCAGAATCATGGCTGTTGTTGATGTTTATGACATACTCGTGACTAAGCTTTCGTACAAAGACGCGCTGTCTCACGATGAAGCTGTGGGAATCATTTCCCGGGAGTCCGGCAAACATTTCGACCCTAAGATTGCTGCTGCTTTCATTAACATCGCCGATGATATTCGCGCTGCTTTTACACTGTGGGGGGATTGCCCGCCATGAAACATATCTTTGTAATTAACCCGCATTCTTTCAGGGCTTTCGGCGGAACCGGGAATTTTCGCGCCCAGGTTCGCGATTGTTTTTCCGGGCATAATGCCGATGAGTATCTAATCCACATTTCTCGCTATCCCCGTGATGCCATCGGGGTGGTGCATAACTATATCCAAAGCTGCCCTAAAGACGAAACAGTCCGCGTTTATGCTGTGGGCGGCGACGGTATTCTCTTTGAGTGCCTCAACGGTATGGTGGGTTTTCAAAACGCTGAATTAACTTGTGTTCCTTATGGCAACGCGAATGATTTCACCTTAGCTTTCGGCGAAGAGGCTGCGGCGAAATTCCGCGATATTAAAAGCCTTTCGGTTGCGCCTTCGCGTCCTATGGATATTATCCACTGCGGCTCTAACTATGTTATGCTCGGGCTGACAATCGGCTTGGTCGGGAAAACTGTCATTATTGCGAATGACATCTTCCCGAAGCTTCCGCCGAAATGGCTGAGGAAACACACAAAACTCGCTTATTCTCTTTGTGCTGTTCGGGCGATGTTCAGCAAAAAAATCATGGAGCAGAAGTATCGCCTGACTATTGACGGGCAGAGTTCTGCTAATCAGTATTGCAACATCTTTATTCTGAATACTGCTCTGAAAGGCGGCGGTATTTTGCCCGTCCCTTACGCGAATCCTAATGACGGGAACCTTGATGTTCTTTTTATCAAGAACCCGCGCGGGCTCGAACGAATCAAAGTTCTCATTGACAATAACAAGGGGCATTTTGAGAAGCGCGAAAACCACTTCGATTATAAGCTCTGCAAGACTATGAAAATCGTAAGCGATGAGCTGTTAAATGTCGAAATGGACGGTGAAGCTTTTTACGCCGCGGAAATCACGCTGAAAATTATCCCTGACGGTATCAAGATTTTTGTTCCCGTGGGATTAGACTTTGTTGACTTTTCTCACAGAGCGTATCGCGCAAAGAACCGGGTGAAGAAAGGCGGTGTGACCGGGTGAAGCATATCTTTGTAATCAATCCGCATTCTTTCAGGGCATACGGAGGGACTGAGGCGTTTCAAAAACAAGTTCATGATTGCTTTTCGGGGCATGATTCAGGCTCGGCGGCGACGGTATTCTCTTTGAGTGCCTCAACGGCATGGTGGGTTTTCATAACGCTGAGCTTACGGGCGTTCCTTACGGAAATGCGAACAATTTCGCGCCGATTTTCAGCGGCAGCTCGCCCCTAAGCGCACAACTCATTTTGCAAAAGTTTCGCGGCAGGGGCTTGGATTCGCGGATTTTTCAGACAGGGCGTACAAATCGAAGAAGAAAGGCGGTTTATAATTGTGGACAGAAGACACGAGAAAAATCGCTCAAATCGCGAAGATACAAACATTCGGCGTTTGAAAGAAATTTGGATTATTTCGTCTGTTTTAATCTTTTTGTCATACTTGTGCATGGTCGCTTTAGACGTGGTTTTCAGCGACGGCACTGCTCGCACGCTCTATTTGAGTGCGGCGGGCGGAGTTCCCCTTCTTTTGGTTACAGTAATCGCACTTGTGTTTGCGAAAAAGCTTAAACGCATTCCGTTGATTATGGCGGTTTTCAATCAATTAGCCTTTTTGACGATTGGGGTTTTCACCCAAAGGCTTAACAGCTATTTCTTTATTTTGCTTATTATGATTGGCATTTTCTCCATTACGAAACTGTGGCGGCAGATGGTCGGGTTTGTGACTGCGGGGGTCGTGATTAACATTGCTTTTATGCTCTTCGCTGTTCCTTTTTTGGAGCGAATTGACGGGTACATATTCTTTTTGCAATTTCTTATGACCCTGTTCGGTTCTTCTGTGTTGCTGATTCAAACATACAACATCGCTAAGCGCGACAAAATCGCTGACAGGGCTTTTATCGCATTTTCGTCGCTTCTGTACAGCACCCCGAATTATACTGTGATTACCGACTCTAAGAACAAAGTTCTTCATATTTCTAAGCCTTTGGCGCGGTTTGCTCATTTTTCTTCTCAGGAAATCGCTGTGGGAAAACCGCTTCTTGATTTGTTCGCGGATAAGGAAATGAAACTCATGTTTGCGGACATCTTAAATGCTGAGGGGTTTGTTGAGAAAATTATACACATTGACATTAATGGTGAAAGGCGCAACCTGAAAATCATTGCAGATAAGCTTTCCGGGGATAATGAGGGCTTGTTTATCGACATTACCGATATTACGCAGCTTGTAACTTCACAGGAGGAAGCTTTGAGTGCCAATCTGGCGAAATCGCGCTTTTTGGCGGCAATGTCTCACGAAATTCGTACACCTATGAACGCGATTATCGGGACATCTCAAATCCAGCTTCAGGCGCGGGACATTCCTGACAAATATGCTGATGCTTTCGAGAAAATTTACGACTCCGGCAATAGCTTGCTCGGGATTATTAACGACATTCTCGATATGTCGAAAATTGAAATCGGGAAGCTGAAATTAGTCGAAACGAATTACGATTTACCGAGTTTGATTAACGATGCGATTCAGATGAATGTGATTAACATCGGCTCAAAATCAATAGAGCTGCTGCTTGATATTGACGCGAACCTCCCTTCTCGCATGATTGGGGACGAACTGCGGTTGAAACAAGTGCTTAATAATCTGCTTTCGAACGCGATTAAGTATACCGAAAAAGGTCATGTTAGGCTGTCGATGAGCCATACGGTTGAAGATGGTGCTGTGTTTTTGTGCTTCGCTGTGGAAGACACCGGTCAGGGAATGAAAGCAGAAGATAAGGAAAAACTGTTTACGGAGTATACTCGTTTTAACTCCGAAAGCAATCAATATGTCGAGGGTACGGGGCTTGGGCTTAATATTACGCGGAACTTGGTCGAACTTATGGGTGGAGAAATCACTGTTGAGAGTGAGTTCGGCAAGGGCAGTTCTTTTGTTGTTAAAGTCAAACAGCTGGCAGTGGAGTGCCCACCCATCGGAAAAGAAGTTGTTGGAAAACTCAGCACTTTTACTTTCACGAAATGCAGAAAAGACATGAGGAATACCGTGCGCGAAGTTATGCCTTACGGGAAAGTTCTTATTGTTGATGATGTTGATACGA
>WQXP01000137.1 GCA_009784765.1 Oscillospiraceae bacterium
CCGAAAGGAATTACTTAATCATGACTTATACCACTTAAATGGACTACTCCCGTAAAGGCATTTTAACACCACAGATGAAACACGTTCTCACGGAGGAAGCAATCAGCGAAGGTGAATTACTCACGCGGATTGCGGCAGGGGAAATAGCCCTGTGTGCGAACAAGAACCACACCAACCTCAAGCCTGCGGCAGTCGGGCGGGGAATGCGTACCAAGGTTAATGTAAACCTCGGAATCAGCTCAGACAGCCAAGGAGGCGGGGCTTCGCCTCGCCCCGCGGAGGGCAAGGAGCGTAGCTCCGCCTGCCCGGAGTTCGAGAACTGTGCAGACCATGACTTGGAGTTCGAGAAAGCGCGACTGTCAGTCGAACTGAAAGCAGACGCGATTATGGACTTGAGCTGCTCGGGCAAGACACAGGAGTTCAGGCGGCGATTAGTCCGCGAAATTCCTGTAATGCTCGGAACTGTGCCTATGTATGACGCAATCGGATTCCTTGATATGCCTCTCGCGCAGATTCCCTCGGAGAAGTTTATCGACGTTTTCGAAACTCATGCACAAGACGGCGTGGATTTTATGACAATCCACTCGGGGATTAACCGCCAAACTGCGCAGCGGTTCAAGCGTGCAGAGAATAAGCGGGTTACAAACATCGTTTCGCGGGGCGGCTCTCTGCTGTTCTGCTGGATGGAAATGACAGGGCGTGAGAATCCCTTCTATGAGCATTACGACCGCATTCTTGAAATTGCGCAAAAGTATGACGTTACGCTGAGCCTCGGCGACGCTTGCCGCCCCGGCTGTATCGACGACGCGACAGACGCGGCGCAAATCGAAGAGCTGATTACTCTCGGGGAACTCACCAAACGTGCATGGGAGCGCAGTGTACAAGTCATGGTAGAAGGACCCGGGCATATGGCACTGAACGAGATTGTCGCGAATATGCAAATCCAGAAACGGCTCTGTCACGGTGCGCCGTTCTATGTACTCGGACCTCTCGTAACCGACGTTGCCCCGGGGTATGACCATATCACAAGCGCAATCGGCGGGACTCTTGCCGCCGCGAACGGAGCGGATTTTCTCTGCTATGTGACTCCCGCCGAGCATCTGCGCCTCCCCGACCTTTCGGATATGCGTGAGGGGCTGATTGCCGCGAGAATCGCCGCCCACGCCGCTGACATCGCGAAAGGAATCCCCGGTGCGAGGGATTGGGACAGAAAAATGAGTGAGGCTCGCGCCGCACTCGATTGGAATACTATGCTTGAGCTTGCAATCGACCCTGTGAAAGCGCGTGCTTATCGTGAAAGCTCCCCCCCGGAAGATTCCCATACCTGCACTATGTGCGGGAAAATGTGTGCTGTCCGGAATATGAATACTATTCTCAAAGGCGAAAAGGTTGAGATATAAACGCGAGCCCCGAAAAGCTCAAATTGCGGGCAAGAAAAGCTTTTCCGAGTTACGACAATCACGGCGGGCAATGAAGTTACCGAACACAAAGCCGCTAAGCGCGATTCGGGCGGCGAGTGAACTCCCCGATAAAACCACGACTGTTCTGATTTACTGCCGCAGCGGTCGCAGAAGTGAAATCGCGGCGCGTGAGTTAATCGAAATGGGGTATACGCGCGTATTTGACTTCGGCGGAATCTTAGATTGGAGCTATTGAAAATCATGAAATTAGACCTTACCCTATACCTTGTGACAGACTCTACGGGACTCCCCGAAGCCGACTTCCTGCGCATAGTCCGCGAAGCCTGTGAAGGCGGAGTAACGCTGCTGCAATTAAGAGAGAAAGCAAAACAAGAGCGGTGCCGCAAAGGGCGGGCTTTGCCCGACCGTAGCGGCGAGCTTGACGGAAAGACAGACCGCGAATACTACGAACTCGCGAGCAAAGTCAAGCAAATCACCGATAGTTTTGACATTCCGCTGATTATCGACGACCGCGCAGACATCGCTCTCGCGGTGGGGGCGGCGGGAGTCCATGTCGGCGCGGCAGACTTGCCTGTAGCAGTCGCTCGACGAATTATGGGCGACGGCGCGATTGTCGGCGCGACTGTCAAGACCGTGGAACAAGCGCATATTGCCGCTCGTGAGGGTGCGGACTACTTTGGGACGGGCGCGATTTACCCGACGACTACCAAAGTCATTACCCACCTCACGGAAGTCAGCACGTTAAACGAGATTGCCCTCGCTTATCCTCACATTCCTGTGGCGGCAATCGGCGGGCTGAACGCGGCGAACGCTCATGTCTTGTACGACAGTGAGGCGCAGGGAATAGCAGTCGTGTCGGCGATTATGAAAGCTGATAGCCCGAAAATGGCGGCGACGGCTTTGAAAGCGCAAGTTATAGCTAACTTCAAGGGAGGGAAAGCCTATGTACAGTAGTCGCAGATACATTCAGAAAATCGTAGCAGCATTGATTTGCGGAAGTTTTTTTCTTTTAGGGATAATTTTTGTGGTTCTGTTCCTTGAAATAACGGGAGGAATATTGCTGTTTCCCGTTTGTGCTTATGGTATTGGGTTGACGTTATTTTCAATCATCACTATTGCCAACTTTCGTATGTACTTGGTGTTGAAACGCACTCCCACATTGAAAGTAACCGCAAAAACAGTGTCGAAAACAACGCAGTTAATCTCGCGGTGGAACGGAGCAGTGTACCACCATATCACATTTGAGCGTTCGGACAGCGGTGTGTTAAAACTCGAAGTTGGACGCAAAGCATTCAATGCAATCGCCGAAAATGTTTCGGGTACACTTGAGTACAAGGCTCGAAAAGGTCGTTTATTTTTCGTTGATTTTCGCCCCGAAAATGTGTAGAAGGTGTAACAAAATGAAAAAAGTTCTCACCATAGCAGGTTCAGACCCGAGCGGAGGTGCGGGCATTCAAGCCGACCTCAAGACATTCGCGGCACACGGAGTTTACGGAATGAGCGTACTCACCGCCTTGACCGCGCAGAATACGCGGGGTGTAAGCGGAGTCCACGCAGTTCCGCCCGAGTTTGTTGCGGCGCAGTTAGAAGCGGTGCTGTCGGACATTCGCCCCGACGCAGTCAAAATCGGAATGGTGGCGAATGCGGCGATTGTCGCGGTAATCGCGGAGTCATTAGAACGGTACAAACTTGAGAACATAGTCGTGGACCCTGTCATGGTGGCTACAAGCGGCGACAGCCTCCTTGAAGACGCGGCGGTTGACGCGATTATAGCACGGCTGTTTCCGCTTGCGACGCTGATTACGCCAAATATTCCTGAAGCGAAGAGGCTCGGCAGAGCATTAGAGGGCTACACTGTCTTGCTTAAAGGCGGGCATGATTTCAATAATCGTGATAATGCAGACGATGTACTGCACATGAACACAGAACAAATCGTGTTTCCCGGCAAGCGGATTGATACCCGCAACACTCACGGAACGGGGTGTACACTGTCTTCGGCGATTGCCTGTAATTTGGCTAAACAAATGCCGCTCGAAACGGCAGTTCAGGCGGCTAAGGATTATGTTACACGCGCTTTGACGGCGGCGGCGGCTCTTGAGCTTGGGGGCGGCAACGGACCGCTGTGGCACGGCATCGGAACTTAAAGCTGCTTTGTGGTAATCTCGGAGGCAATTTCGCTAATTTTCTTGAGGCGATGATTCACCCCGCTTTTGCTCAGCGGAGTTTTCAACAGTTCGCTGATTTCACCAAGAGGCATTTCAGGATTTTTAAGGCGAATAATCGCGATTTCGCGGAGTTTGTCACACAATAGCGGCTGACCGCGTTCCCGTTCTGCAGCAAAGACAAGCTTAATGTCGCGAATTTGTGTAAGTGAAGCGCGGACTGCTTTATCAATATTGGCAGATTCGCAATTAGTAACGCGGTTGATGTTGTTGCGCAGTTCTTTGTGCATGGTAACATTGATTAGCTTGAGGGAATGCTTAGTCGCGCCGATAAAAGTCAAAAAATCGATTATTTGTTCGCTGCCCTTGCAATAAAGGAAAGACTGTGTGTTTCCCGCGTCTTC
>WQXP01000138.1 GCA_009784765.1 Oscillospiraceae bacterium
GCACGGGAGCTTAGCTCAGCTGGGAGAGCATCTGCCTTACAAGCAGAGGGTCAGCGGTTCGAGCCCGTTAGCTCCCATAGCAGTGGCCTGTTAGTTCAGTTGGTTAGAACGCCAGCCTGTCACGCTGGAGGTCGAGGGTTCGAGTCCCTTACAGGTCGGGTAGTCAAATCGAGAAAAACACCTACAATTGTGGGTGTTTTTTGATTAGATAAGACGGAGTAACAAGGTTGGTCGACTATTTATGGGAGAAGTTTACCAAAGAAAGGTAGGGACGCGGAGCAACGCGACGCACACGCGATTTTGCGCCCCGTGAATAAATCGAACCCCTACCGATTCGCCCTTCGGTCGGGCAAAGCCCGCCCTTTGGGCTTATCTCTTCTTTAGCTTTAGCTGGGTTTGAATGCTTCGAACGCGACATTAAGAAGCTCGTAAACCTGTCCTTTAACGCACCAGTCGCAAATATCCCCACGCAGTGTTCTTAGTGTTCCTGAGCAATCCTCACACACAGATAATCCCCAAGGGCATACAAATACTTCAATGCCATAGGTTTCAATAGCGGCTAAAGCTACTTTTGTGTCAATGTCGTACTGGAGATAACCTGAACCGTCGTCTCTGATATTAGTTTTGAGGCTTTCTACAAAATTTATATAATCCCTCACCCACCGCGGAATGTTGTTTTCGACTTGCTTTGAAACAACGAGAAACTGACCGTCCGCCGTTTTATTAAAGGTGTAGCGGTGGTACTCAGGTGGGCTTGGCATAAATCCACCATCCCAAGTGTGCTGGTGGTACACATAAACGTCATAGGAACCTCTCATTATACAGACGTAAAAAGAATTACGATTTTGCATGACTTTTCGAAAAAGTTTGCAAAATCGTTTCAAGAAACTTTCAGTAAGCCGCTTGTTTTTTCGACAAAATATGTTATACTGTTAATTGGGCGGTACGGTTGTTCCTCCATAAAAGGAGGTGATGTGCCATGATTGGTATTGACGGTGTTTTACACTCGATATGGCTGATTTATGATATTATCCAAGTGTACATCATGTACATGAAGAAATAGCCACCCTTCAGTGAAAGGCGGCGTTCTCTTACGTAACAAAATTGCGGAACGACCGACCTGTAGCCGCAGGTGACCGCCCATTACATATAGTATATCACATGGGTTTTGATTTGTCAACAACTTTTTCGAAAAAGTTTTGCAAAATCGTAATTTTGTTTCCTCATCTAATCGCGCCGACAAACCCCAAAGTCTTTGCCGCCGACTTAGCCCCCGCAACCATGGCGGCGGAAATGTCGCGGCTGTGCAGATACTCCACGATGAACGCGCCTTGATACGAGTCGCCGCAACCGGTGGTATCAACCACCGCAGGGACTTTTACCGCCGCGCAGACATACTCCATGCCGTCATGATATGCCACACTGCCGCCCTCCCCGAGAGTCGCGACAAAGATGTTGTTATAGCTATGAGACCAATCTTTCAAGAGGGGCAAATACTCAGGCTTTTCGCCGAGGCTAATAAAGAGTATATCAAAACTGTAAAAGAGCCGTTTCCAATCGTCGGAAGGTACTCTGTCCATGAAATCCACGGCGAACAAAAAGAAAGCGTCATGGAAAATAGGGTCAATTTGCTCAATCAAACCGTCGTTGATTGTCGTGGCAACTGCGTCCATGGTTTTCATAAACGCCGCATCTTCAGAGGAAATGCAGAACTTGTTGTATACGCCGCTGCTCCAGCTTTCAGGCTTGAAATACCTGTCGCCGCTTTCAGTCAAGAAGATTTTGTTAGAAGCCGTTTCGCCCTTGATTTTGTGAAGCCGCTCATGGTTAATGCCATACTCGTCTGCTTTGGCGATTACAGCCGCACCGAACTCGTCCGTGCCGATGTTCCCCATGAGAAATGCGTCGGCTCTGCCTGTGGATTTGGCATTCGCCGCTAAGTTGAGGGCATTTCCGCCTGCCTTGGCTTCACCAAGCTCCGGAAAATAATCCACACAACAGCAAGATAAAGCAAGGATTTTTTTCATAAGCTCTCCTTCTGAATCGTTCCGATTTACTCCGATTGTAATTCTTTAGTCTCGCCCACACTCGCGACAACTGCCGTGAAAACCTGACTCGCCCCCGCCGTGAGTAAAACCTGCGCGGCTTCCGCAAGAGTCGCTCCTGTGGTTCGAACATCGTCAATCAGCAGAATCCGCCGCCCTTTGAAAGAGAAGCTTTTGCCGGGCGAAACCTCAAAGGCACCCTTGATGTTTTCGCGCCGTTGCTCTGCCGAAAGCGACTTCTGGACATCTGTTCGCCGCGTCTTGAGCAGCAGCCCCGTGTCGCAAGGAACGCGCAACATAGCCGACAGCTCTCGTGCAATCAGGGCAGGAGGGTTGTACCCCCGTTCCCGCAACCGCGACCTGTCTGTAGGAATGCAGGTGAGCAAGCCAAAATCCGCAATCGCCGACTCCGCAAGCCCCTCGCACAGGAGTTTCGCGGCGGCGGCGATTGCATAGCCGTTCCCGCCGTCTTTGAGTGCATAGACAAAAGGCGAAGTCTGCTCGTTATATTCGAACACCGCGATTTGCCCTTGCTTTTGCGCCGTCGCAAGGGGTAACTGCTCCACACACTCCGCGCAGTAATAGGCGTTATGAGCAATGAACTCGTCGCAGAAAGGACAGCGATTCGGGTAGACTAAGTCAAGCAAAAATCGCTTGAGGCGGTACAACTTCATCACAGTATGGGGATTGATTTTGCCAAATGGTCGAAATCGGGGAAGATGTGCTCCAAAGTAATACCACAGACGGCTAACTCGTACAGCAATGTTTCTTTTGCGCTGTGCGGGATTATTACTCGCTTCAACATAGAATCATCGCAAATGTCTTCGAGCTTTCTTTTGGTGTTATGAACAGTAAAAGCCGCAAGTTGGTTATAAACTCTGCTGTCTGCGATTACCGGATAACACGCCGCGATTTTTCCTTTCACTGCATTGAAAAGATGTTCGAATTTTCGGTCATCGGGGGTGATTGCGTCAAGGTTTCCGCTTAACTCCCAACGGCGAAAGGCAGTGTAAATCATTCTGTGAATAGTTCTGTGCGACATATTATATACAAAGGCGTTGGGATATTCAGCATCGTCAATAATTGTCGGCTTTTCTAATTTTTCAGATTGGTTCAATTTGCTTGGGTTCAAGACCCAAATGCAAGCGTCTTTATTACGGCACTCTTCGTTGGACACAGCGAAATAAAGAGCTACTAACGGCGAACGCGACCAATCTAAAAGCCGTGTAGGCAAGTTGTAATGCTGCATAATCGTCAGCCAGTCTGCGTATTCGTCCATACGTGGTTTAGGGATTGGCAATGTTCCCGCTTTCGATTGAAAAGCGTTAGTGTAGACTCTTTCGAGGCGGAACAGTTCTTCGTCTTCATTGCCTGTGAACCCTCTCTGAATCTTCGGGATTAACGCCCAATCTTCGTTCGCATGGCCGCGATACCACTGATTGTCAGTGAGATTATCGGCGGCTTTCAGAGCAAGGATTTCGTTTATGAAATCACTTAGCTTTTTTACTTTAGTTTCGCCTTCGTAAAGCATTTCGGTACCTCACTCTTTCAATACACTCTCATACTTATTGCTCGCCTTAATCTCGACTTCAGCGACTTCAGTGGCCTGAGCAGCTTCTTCTTCCATGTTCTTGATTGCCTGCGAAAGCATAAGGCGGATTCGGTTAAGCTGGTTGACTTCACTTGCGCCGGGGTCATAGTCAATCGCAACGATGTTGGCTTTAGGATTGACGCGCTTGAGTTCCCCCATGATTCCTTTACCGACGATATGATTCGGCAAACACGCGAAAGGCTGCATACAGATGATATTGGTGACTCCCGTTGACATAAGCTCAATCATTTCCGCAGTGAGATACCAGCCCTCCCCGGCGATGTTGCCGGTGGAGATAATCCCGTCTACTACTTTGCGCAAATCACGGAAACGGATATGATGCCCGAA
>WQXP01000139.1 GCA_009784765.1 Oscillospiraceae bacterium
ATGACTCGCGGGAGCAGTTTGTACCCCCCTAACTTGGCAGTGGGTGAAGTTGTCGCGGTGTATGACGACTCCGGGGGAATGTCGCGCCATGCGATTATCCGCCCCACGGAAGATTTGTCAAAGCTGACACACGTTCTTGTAATCACGGGATTTGAGGGGCGAATTGAATGAAATTTAAGTTAAGGAGAGCAAACAGCTTTCGCGTTCATTTCAGCTTTAAGTGGCTCTGCTACTGCGGAATTTTACTGCTGCTCTATATGCTCATGGTAGGCGGCGGAGGAAACTCACAAGGTGCCGCACAATGGCAGCCGATTTTGCTGATTGCACTCGCTATGGCTGTCGCTATGCGCGAATGCAATAACGAATTGGCTGTCTGCGTTTTCGGTGCAGTCTGTGGTCTTGTAATCGACATTGCAAGCGCGAATTTATTCGGCTTCTCGGGGATTTGGCTTCTCCCGGGTTGTTTGACTGTGAGCCTTTTGTCTTCTCATTTAATCAAAGCAAATTTGTTGAATTACATCTGGCTTAACGCACTCATGTGTGCGGTTATGGCGGCGGCAGACTACTTCTTCAACTACGCCCTGTGGGACACGGCAGGGCATAACTTCATACTCACTGACTTTATTATCCCCGCATACTTGGCGACGATTGTTTTCTCGCCCCTGCTCTATTTAGCGGTGAGAGGCATTTCCCGCCGCTTTACTCTGCGCGAAAGCGTTAAACCTTACTCTAACGAAAACGAAAGCAACGGAACATAACGAGGTGTGGAATCGACATGGATAGTAGCGGCTCGAATGAAATTCGCGACAAAATCGAACAAATCATAAGAACGACGCTGTTAGCTCTGCTCATGGTCGGGCTTGGATTTCTGTGCATAGTACGCCTGCTTCAAATCCAGATTGCCGACATCTACGGCTTCTCCTCAGAACAAGAACGCCCGACTCGTACTGCCACCCAGTCCATACAAGCCGTTCGCGGACAAATTGCTGACCGTTCGGCAATGCCGCTGAACACCAATGAAGTCGTCCATAAAGTTATTTTGCAGAGGGCTTTCCTGCCATTCGATGAAGAAAACGAGATGATTGCTCTTGTACTCGAAGTTCTCGAAAAGCATAACAGCGGACACGACGAACCCGAGAATCGCTGGTTTGACACACTCCCGATTACGCGGGAACAGCCTTTTGAGTTCAAGGACGTTCCGCGAGAAGAACTTGATTTGTTTTTGAGCAACCTTGGCTTAAATCTTGACGCAACTGTCGAACACGTAATCCGCGCTTTGGCAGAGAACTATAGCATTTCGTCGGAGCAAAGCGGCGATTGTCCGCAAAAAATCCGCAACATCGGCGGCGTGCGTTATGAGATGGAAGCCGCACACTTCTCATTCCAGAACCGCTACGTCCTCGCGGAGGATATTTCCCTTGATTCGGTAATTGAGCTTGTTGAGCGTTCTTTCATGCTTCCGGGGGTAGACATAATCGAAGAAGCGACACGCTCCTACACTCATGGTGAGATTTTGCCGCACATTCGCGGACGGCTGACTGCGATTTCTCAAGAGCAGTTCGCTGCCCTGCGGGATTCGGGTTACAGCAGAGGCGATTTAATCGGGCTTTTCGGGATTGAGCAGTCAATGGAAAGCGTACTTCGCGGCGAAAACGGTATTCTTGAGATTACGCGGGAGATTACTCACGGTGCAGGTTCCGGGTGGGAGCTTATTTCTGCCGAAACAACACTCGAACCCCGTGCAGGGCATTCTGTTATGCTGACAATCGACGCAGAGTTCCAAGGGCAGGTTGAGGCGATTTTGCGTAATCACTTAGACCACCTTAATCGCAACGAAAACAACAGGAATGTTCAGAGGTATCCCACAGAAGAAGGGGCAAGAAGCGGAGCAATCGCGGTTATGTGCGTGAAAACCGGCGGGATTCTCGCCCTTGCCACAGAGCCGACTTATGACTTAAACGACTATATCGAACTTCTCTTGGCTGAGGCGCAGGGCGAACCGCTGCTTCCTTACAGCCCTCTTCGCAACAGAGCAACAGAGTGGGGTTTTCGCCCGGGCTCGACTTATAAGACAATCACTGCAGTAATCGGGCTTATGGAAGGGGCAATCACGCGGGCTTGCCGCATTTCCTGCGGCGGGCGATACTGGCTTTTTAACAATCCGCGCTGCTGGGAAACTTCTGCTTGCGGTTCGCTCTCTGTGGCGCGGGCGTTGGCAGACTCTTGCAACGTGTTCTTCTATGAAGTGACTCGGCGGCTCGGTGCGGAGGCTTTTGCACAGCAGTCGATTGACTTGTTCGGCGTGGGGACTGATTTGAACATCGACGTTCGCAGCGAACCCGGGCGAATGACTACGGCGGACATTTTCGAGGGGCTTCACGGGCGGAACATGGGCGGGGCAGATTTGGTACAAGCAGGAATAGGACAGTCTGAAACGCTGATGACACCTCTGCATTTGGCGAGTGCGGCGGCAACAGTCGCCAATAACGGAGTAAGGCTTCGCCCGCATTTAGTTCATTCTGTCTGGAACTATGATTTTACTGAGCTGATTCATGAAACTCAGCCGCAAATCGTTTCAGACGCATTCGCGAATGTGAATAACTGCCCGGAAACGCGGGAATTGATTACGACGGCACTCACGGCGACGCAGGAGGGGCTTCTCGAACGCGCTGTCATGAACAGGCGTTTTTACACCCACCTCACTGACGGGAATATGCCCGCATATAAGACGGGCACCCCTGAACTGATTCCGGGGTACTTGTACAACTCAACTGCTATGGGATATTATCCCGCTGAGAATCCGCAAATCGCTTTCGCGATTGTGATTGAAGGCGGCGACAGAGCCAGCCGCTCAATACGTAACATTATCAATGCGTACTTTTATGGGGATTTCGAGCCGCTCCCCGAAGAAGCGTCGGGGGAATTTTTCCATGTTCCGTGGGACGCTCCGCGAGAGCCGTTAGCAGGAAGGTATGGGGGTCGGTTAATAACGGAGTTAGGCGAATAATTAACAAAAATCATGAAAAATTAACAAAAAAGCGTTGACAAATCCAAAAAAATGTGATATAATTTACTAACAGAATTTAGGCAGAATTTAGGGTGGAGGAATAAAAAATGGTAAAAACAGAGGCGAAACCAAAAGTAATCGCAGTGCTGTCCGGCGGCGCGGGGGCAGGAAAGTCTGTCATAGTGGCGAGTTTGGCGGCAAGCCTGTCGGCGCGAAAGCCGAATTTGCGGACGGCGATTATTGAGCTTGATACGTCGCTGAGATGTTTAGATGTCATTCTCGGGACGCAAATCGGTGAAAGCTTGGAACTGCACGCCCTTACAGATAAGTCAGAGCTAAGCGGCTTGTGCGCGAAAAAGCTCACAGAGGACGATGAAGCCCACAACGCTTATGACTATGTCGTAATCGACACTGCAAGCAGCGGGAAGTTTTCACAACTCGGTGATGTGCTTGACGTGGCGGAATCGGCAGACGCGCTGATTCTCGTTACAACCCCTGATGATGACTCTGTTCGCCAATGTGCGGCATTGTCTGATTTGCTCTACGTTCGCGGGCATGGAGCGAAACAGCGGCTTGTAATCAACAAAGCCGACACAAAGGCAGAGCCGCCGCCGGATTTAGACGCAGTTACAGACGCAGTGGGGATTCCTCTTCTTGGAGTACTGCCGACAGATTCGAGCCTTAAACTCTGCACAGATAAAGGCATTGAGCTTCCTGCAGGTTCGCTTGTTGCCAATGAACTGAAGGCAATCGCGGCGCGGTTGCATGGTGAATACGTACCGCTGATTATATCGCAGAAGAAGTAGAGGAGAACAGTTATGAACATAGCACTTATCGCACATGATTCAAAGAAAGAACTGATGGTACAGTTCTGTATTGCATATTACGGGATTTTATCGAAGAATACGCTCAGTGCAACGGGGACGACTGCG
>WQXP01000140.1 GCA_009784765.1 Oscillospiraceae bacterium
GGTTGCTCCCTGCTTATCGCCGTACATACTCATAATCGCTACACTTCGTATGTCAATCATAGCTTGATTCATGTGATTAGTCGCTATTCGCAGATTGTCTATGCCTACCACCTGTTCGTCATACATAGACAGCCCCGTTTCATGCAACCTCTGCATACCGGAAATCCCCAAAATCCCGACAACAGCAGAGAGGCATACAACAATTACGTACCCATATAACAGTTTATTCGAAAACTTCATTTTTTATATATCTCCCCTCATAAAAAAGGAACGCGGGCGTTGGAATCCGCTAAAGGGGCTTCCCTCCTCAACAATCGCACTTTTGAACTCCTCAGAATGAATAACGCCCAGCGTATCGCAGACGTACCGCCGCGCCAAATCATCGGTACGCACCGCAGCAACAATCATGAACCCGTCCTGCAAAACCTCACTGTACAGCGCATCAGAAAGGTTGACATCACTCGCATATGCCCGCCCGCCCGACATAACCACTGCATCACTTTCGGCGATTTGTTCGCGGTAAAGCCCGAACCCGTCAACTAAATTAAAGCTAAGCTCTCGCGGATTTGATGCAATGTCATCTAATGTAACCCGCGTTATATCGCTGTGAATGTTCAGGGTAATCATACCCGCTTCACGCAGAGTCCGCAAAGCCCGTGCTAAATTCGTAGCGTCGCCGGGTAACGCGATTGTCGCACCGTTTTCGATTTGCTCCAACGACTCATAACGCTCCGAAAGCAGAACAAGCGAAGCAGTCGGAACTTCTGCAATCGCCGACAATGCCAAATTATGCTCATACTTTGAGTTGTTCAGAAATACGCTGTGCTGAAACAGGTTTAAGTCGATTTCACCCTCTGCTAATGCCAAGTTGGTGGCGTCCCATTCGCTGAAAATCACCACCTCGACAGTGTAATCCAGCGAAACCAAAGCGGGTTCAATGATTTGCGTTACCATATCGGCATAAGGCCCAACCAACGCGCCTATGCGAATATGCGTCTGTTCTTCAGGGGCTTGAGGGTGGTACTGCATTTCTGCGATAATCGCCGTTATATCCCCCGTTGAGTTTTCGCAGCCCGAAAGACAGGGCAGGCAAATCAGCATTGTAATCACGATGATTGCAGCGGTCAGTTTTTTCATTTTGATTTCTCCTTGTATAATCAATCAGACCTCTGCGGAAACTCTCTCTTTCGTGGCGTTTTCGCAGAGGTCTGATGATTGATAAGATACGCTGTAATTCAGTATAACATATTTTGACGGATTTTGCAAGCGTTTTTTATATATTTTTCAACAGAGGCATCAGACCTCCACGGAAACCCACTCACTCGGGGGTTCAGAGGAGGTCTGATGTAGTAAAGCACAGTCGTTTTCATGATTGTGTCTTTATTGGGGGATTTCATATCTATGTCCGTTTATCAAGTGAATAAACAAGGGTGTATTGAATTGCACCACAATATTTAATGATTATATAGTCAAATTCGCTCGTTGGTCGATTAGACACAAAAAATTCTGCATCCTCAATATCATCGCTTTGACCGAATATCTGTAACAGTAAAAAAGAGTTTTGAACAAGTTGATTATCCTCATTTCGCAAGAACACATAGAGTGCATTTCCTGCCGTTCCGCTGTAAAAAGGTGATTCAATCGTTACAATCATATCTACAAAGCCGTTTGAATTTAGGTCATATTCGTAATAGCGCATTCTGCTGATTTCACGCCCGCTTATGTCATAAGTTTGTTGCAGTTCTTCTTTGAAAAACTCTAACAGTTCGAGGTTTTCTAATCCGTTGTGGGCTTGTAGTGCTTGCTCTGTGAATGTTTCAGTAGTTTCAAGCCTGAATAAACCGTCATCTGCTTGTGCGAAAAGCCAAGTCAACTCGTAACTATCCTCTTGTGTTATACTGTAAAAGAAGTAGTTTTTACTTGGTGTGCAGTTTCACGTCAATGACGGCGAGTTTATCGTCAACAAACTCACGGATTTGAATCATCAGTGCGGCAGATTTCACGAGCCGAAACCGCTAAAAAGCAAGCGGAGGAACTCGCACGAAAGACGGACTTCTACCGTAAAATGAGCCACGACCTCCGCACTCCGCTCACGAAAGTATCGGCGGTGATTCAGACCGTTCGCCGCCGACCCGAAGAAGCGGACGAAATTCTCGCAAAGACACAAGACGAGATTATGAAAATGGCGGCAATGATTGCCACAGCTTTGCATGAACAGGAGGAAGAACAATGAAAACTATTCTGTGCGTTGAGGACGAACTTGACCTTTTGATAAACAACTGCCAAAACATAGAGAACGCAGGGTACAATGTGCTGTCTGCCGAAAATCTCACGCAAGCTCGTGAATATCTCGCCGCAACTCCCCCCGATTTGATTGTGCTTGACATCATGCTCCCCGACGGAAACGGCTTGGAATACTTAAAAGAACTTCGTGCCGTGGGCAACGACACTCCCATAATTATGTTGACTGCGTTGGATAGGGACGACCATGCGGCACGGGGGATTGAAATGGGTGCGGACGATTATATCGGTAAGCCGTTCGACTACTCTAACCTTTTGGCGAGGATTAAGAGAGCCTTGGCACAGACCGAACGAATCCCGAAACTAATCACACGCGACGGGTTGACTTTGGATATTATCGCGAACGTGGCACTGCTTGACGGTGAGGACTTACTATTCACACAGAAAGAGTTTTCACTGCTGTTGATTTTCGTACAGAATGAAAATAGGGCGGTTAGTGCGGAGTATCTGCACGAAAGAGTGTGGTTACAGCCCATGAACGATGACGCGGCGGCAGTCAAATCTCAAATATATAATCTGCGTAAGAAAATAGCGAACAGCGGGTATTCGATTGTTTCAAAGCGGAATGAGGGTTATATTTTTGAAAAACCAGAGTGAAAAAAGCCGAAAGTAGAGATTTCTCGACTTTCGGCTTTTTCTATTGCTTTTCCGTGAATGATGTGATATGATTATAGGGTATATGTGCAAAAATCACAACCCTATACCCGCCTGCTTGCGAGGTTTGCGTTGCGTCGTTCGTTTGAAGCCGCGATTTCTTCGGGGGTGATGAAGTAATTCTCTATAATGACTTCTTTACCTCCCTCATTACGGGTAACAATTGTTCTGCAACCGTTTTCTCTCAAGCGTTTAGCTCGCTGAGTGTTTTTCTTAAAGTTCATTGTCGTATTCCTCCCAATATAAATCAGTTTCGGTTTTATCGGCTTTTCGTGCCGAGATTATGCGTATCAATTCGCTGTCTTCACCTCTTTCGCAATAGCAAACGAAAAGAAGTTTTGAACTTTCGCTCATACCGATGATTATAAACCGCTCTTCGTCAAATGAATGCTCAATATCCACGTCATATATAGCGTTTTCATCGAAAAAAACGTCCCGCGCCTCTTGAAATGAAACACCATGTTTCCTTATGTTGAACTGGTTCTTGTTCTCGTTCCATATAAAATTATCATCTTGCATTAACCTCACCCCCCCTCACGGACTATTATATCATAGAATTGTTGTTTTGTCAACACTAAAATTAACCACTCGCCTTGAGCGATATTAAAAGGAGAACCACCATGACTAAAATCCACAAAAACAAAATCACAGCGATTCTGCTTGCGTTCGCACTTGTGCTGACGATGTTGACACCCGTGCCGCTATCCCCGATTTCCCCGCTGACCGCAAGTGCAACATGGATTCCCAATGGTATGATTGATTTCATTGAGGAGCCGGAAGCGGAAGAGTCTAAACCTAACAAGAAACTGTCAAAGAGAGAACAGGCGAAAGCCAAGTTGCTTGAGATATTAGCAGATGGCGTGGCACTAACTCAAAAGGAAGTCGAAAAGGCAACCGAGCCTATATGCAGTTGGGAAACGGTTTGCGATGCCAAAGACGAGCTAAAGA
>WQXP01000141.1 GCA_009784765.1 Oscillospiraceae bacterium
AAAAGCAGGATTTTGTCTTCACTTGTTCGATATGCCTTCATTCCCTCAAATATAGTCTGGCTGTAGTGAAGCACCATTGCCGACGGTGAGAGAGTAAGGTCGCTGTAAGGCTTGATTTGCGGGCTATGCCACCCCGCGTCTCTGTCAAACTCCATGATGAACATATGGTCGGTGAAGAGCCGCCCGAACCCGAGTTGTGTTTCGTCAGCGGGTTTGGCATTGGGTGTGTCGGTTAGGTTTACTTGAATTTGCATAAGTATTACTCCTTCTATCTTAATAAAGCATTAAAATTCTAAAGTCGCGAAATAGTCCTCAGGTGTTTCTGCGCGGCGGATTAGTTCAACTTCGCCGTTCTCACGCAGTAAAAGTTCCGCTGAACGTAACTTGCCGTTGTAGTTATAGCCCATGGCGTGTCCGTGTGCTCCCGTGTCATGGATTATAAGCAAATCACCGTCTTTAGTTCCGGCTTTGATTTGCGGAAGCATTCTGTCAATGGCGAATTTGTCGTTATTCTCGCATAACCCCCCCACTATGTCATACTTGTGAGCAGCTTCTTCACCCTCACGCCCTGGGATTGAGATATGGTGATAAGCTCCGTACATTGCGGGACGCATGAGGTTCGCGGCGCAAGCGTCAACGCCGATATAATCTTTATATATGCGCTTTTCGCGGATTGCCCGAGTTACCAAACAGCCGAACTCTGCGAGCATAAATCGCCCGAGTTCGCTGAGAATCGCCACACCGCCCATTCCCGCAGGGATTAAGATTTCCTCATATGCTTTTCGTACCCCCGCGCCGATCGCGGCAATATCGCAGGGTGTTTCCGTTACAGGATTGTACGCCACTCCTACGCCCCCCGAAAGATTGACGTAATCGAGAGAAACTCCTGTCTTTTCGCGAATTTCCACGAGAAGTTCGAACAAAATCCGTGCAAGTGCGGGATAATAGTCATTAGTCTTTGTATTACTCGCGAGAAACGCATGAATCCCGAACCGTTTTGCGCCTTTTGCTTTGAGCAGCCGGTAGCCCTCAAACAACTGTTCTTTCGTGAAGCCGTATTTCGCGTCATGAGGCACGTCCATAACATTGCCCGATTCCGTAAGCTTAAACTCCCCCCCGGGATTATATCTGCATGAGATGTTCGCAGGGATTGTTCCGAGAAGCTTTTCGAGAATATCTATATGGGTGAAATCATCAAGGTTAATTGTTGCACCAAGCTTGTCTGCAAGCAGAAAATCTGCATCAGGGGTTTGGTTCGAGCTGAACATGATGCTTGCGACTCCGTTCGCCTTCGCCTGACGGCTTGGCTCACTGCGCGTCATCGGGCAAAGCCCGACTTCCTTGCCGCTTGCAACTTCCTTGCCGCTCGCGCCGACTTTTTCGGCAAGCAGAAGTTCGCAGTAGCTGGAGCAGTCTAAGCCGCAGCCTTCCTCCATGAGGATTTTAAGTAAAGCAGGGTTAGGGTTTGCTTTCACTGCGAAATACTCACGAAACCCGCCATATTCCGAACACCACGCGAATGCCGCATTAAGCTCCCTCGCACGTTCTCGAATGCCCCGCTCTTCATACAAATGAAAGGGCGTGGGATATTCGCGGGTTATTTCATTTAACTTTTCTTTAGTAACAAAAGTAGTTTTTATCATAATATAATATTATATCAAATTTTTTGAAACTTTGCAATACCTTTACATAAATTTTATGAAATTTTTATAAAGAAATTATATCCACCGACATAAAGCCGGTGGATACTCTTTTCAATATTCATTGCCATATGTTGTAAATGCGTTCGCCGGGATTAGCGTACCCCATAACATCACGCGCTTGCCGCTCAAGATATTCCTCGAACGCTTCATCGTCGTCTAAATATCGCTGAAGCCGCTCATTCTCAAGCTCCATGCGGATTTGCTCTTCTTGTAACGCTTCGAGCCTTGCTCTGCTTTCGCGGATTTCTGTATCCGTCGCCGACAGGTAAAGCAGAAACGGCACCAACACAATCACAGCCGCGAACACGAGCAAAATCGCACCTACAGGAACACCCCTGCTCTTTTCATATTTCTTGAGTATGTCGTCAGACTCGTTTGACTCGCGCCCGTATGATTGGTCTTTGAGCTGTTTTTGAATCGGCGGCGGAGTTTGACGCGATGATTTTTTCATTGCTCTTGCTTTCCTTTCGCTTTTGCATTCGAACTTCTCTTCTGTTATTATACACCATAACCGCCTTGCTTTGCAAGAGCAATCGCTGATTTTCGGCGTTTTGCCGAAAATCCGACATTTTTGAGGCAGCTTTTTTCACAATATGTACAATCAATTTGCCAATCGGAACTACAACCTTGTAATAAATCGCGTCTGCCAACGGTTTTGCGATTTTTTTCGCCGCGCCGACGGCTAATCGGCCGAGTGTGAGGAAGTACACCGCCGCTCCGAAAACAAGGGCGACGGCATAATAATAGCGGAAATACCCCACCCCAAACTCCAGCGAATAGGCGAAGGCTATCAACCCGCACAAGCACAGGTACAGAAAATCGGCGACCCCCGAAACACCCGCAGGGACGCGCAAAATCACTCGCGCAACTCGCAGAGGTTCGTAAAGAGCGGCAAGGGCAGCTCCGAGAATCGTAAACATGGATATTTCGTGCAGTATTTGAGTAGTTGTTTCAAACATAGGAAAAGCCTCCAATCATTCCCCTCCCTTGGAGGGGTGTCCCGAAGGGACGGAGTGGTTGTCACCTGAATATCTTTGTGATAAAATTATTCGGAGTACGTTCCGTGTCTGAATAATGCACAGACGTTACATTACCCGTAAATTCCATATCGCCGCTTTCGACGCTGACTTTTCCGACCTCAAACCCACGTCCGCGAATCCGCAACGCACCTTTGGTGGTAATAACAATCACATCATTGTCGTTAAAACTCTCGACTTCCCGCACACCCGTAAGGACAATCTTGCGGCGATTCTCGATAATAATGCTGTGGTTCTGCTGTTCCATACAAAAAATTCCCCTCTCTTTCGGACAAAGTATACTACAATACTATTCTGAAAGTGAGGGGAATATTCATACAAGCATTTCGCGCAGAGAGTCTAAAATCTTTTTCTCTCTCCGTGATACCTGCACCTGCGACATTCCGAGAATTTCGCCGACTTGTGCCTGGGTCTTTTCGCTCCAGTAACGCAAAACTATCAGCCGCCTGTCTTCCGCCGCAAGAGAGGTGAGGGATTGCTTGAGAGCAAGCAGTTCCACGAGCTTGTTTTGCGGGGCTTCCACAGGAACGTCATACTCTGCCGCGAACCCGCCGCGGCCGCCGTCGTCATCGCCGCCCGCTCCGCCCGTGCTGCTGAGGGACATTGGAGGCAACCCTACGGACAACGCCTCACTGACTTCTGCGACTGTTACGCCGAGGATTTCGCCGATGTCCGAGAGTCGCGGTTCTTTGCCCTCTTTAATGAGCATTTCCTGAACCCGCGCCGCTTTCAGCGAAAGTTCCTTGAGGCTTCGGCTTACTTTGACTGTGCCGCCGTCGCGGAAAAGCCGCTTGATTTCGCCGAGGATTACGGGAACGGCATAAGTCGAAAACATCAGCCCACGCTCTGTATCGAAATTGCGGGCGGCTTTAACTAAACCCACGCACCCCGCGGAGTAAAGCTCCTCATATTCGATTCCCCGCCCTTTGAATCTGTGTGCAAGAGAATGCACAAGCCCGAGATTCTGCTCGACAAATTCATCGCTTACAGTCGTTCGCGGCGGCGGCGGAACGTATTCATGCTTTGTTTGGATTTCCACGTGCTTTTGTAAAAGCTTGTTCATGTGTTACTCGTTTCGGGTGTCG
>WQXP01000142.1 GCA_009784765.1 Oscillospiraceae bacterium
TCAATCTGCGTTACGCTATCCCCCGCCGCAAAATAGATACTGTCATGACTGCTTGCACTCCGCTCATCTTCGCCTGACGGCTCGATTCGCTGCGCGTCGTCGGGCAAAGCCCGACTTCCTTGCCCCATTCTTTCAACATACTCCGCGAGAGTGGTCAATTTATCTGCGTCCGTTTCGTGGCTCGAATGGAACAGCAGCAAATCTTTGAGCGTGTCGGAGTTCTGCCCGAAAGAGTTATACACCCCGAATTTAATCTGCGTCCCGAAAGACTTCCAGAACGCCGTGTATTTCTCACGTTCGTTAGTCAACAGCTTCTTCAGCTCTGAGCGTATGGAGCGGTCAATGCTCTTCGCCATAACTTTGAGTTGCCTGTCATGCTGGAGCAGTTCCCGTGAGATGTTCAGGCTCAAATCCTCCGAGTCAACCAAGCCTTTCACAAACGAGAAATGGTCGGGGAGCAAATCACCGCATTTATCCATAATCATGACCCCGCTCGAGTAAAGCTGCAAGCCTTTTTCATACTCCTTGGTGTAGAAGTCAAAAGGGGCTTTCTGCGGAATGAACATCAGCGCAGAGTAAGTCGCCGTTCCTTCGGTCTTGTCATGGATTATCGCAAGAGGCTCGCCGCTGAAGTCATGGAACTTCGCGGTATAGAACTCGTTATACTCACCGTCTTTGATTTCGCCCTTGCTCTTCTTCCAAATCGGAATCATGGAGTTCAGCGTCTTAACTTCGCTGGTGCTTTCATACTTGTCCGCGTCTTCAGGAAGCTCATCAGCATCATCGCGCAAGCGGCTCGACGACAGCTCCATCTTAATCGGATAACGAATATAGTCGGAATACTTCTCGACTATGTTCTTAATGCGATACTGCTCCATAAACTCGTCATAGCGTTCTTCCCCTGTGTTTTCCTTGATGAACAACGTAATCTGCGTTCCGTGGTGTTCGTAATCACAGGGTGTAACTGTATAACCGTCCGCACCCTCGGAACTCCACATGAATGCCTCATCACTCCCGTATTGCCGCGATTTTACTTCGACTTTTCCTGCCACCATAAACGCGGAATAGAAACCAACTCCAAATTGTCCTATTAAACTCCGCTCACCTTCGTCTGACGACTCGGTTCGCTGCGCGTCGTCGGGCAAAGCCCGACTTCCTTGCCCCTCATCAGCCAATCGCGCCTTAAAATCAAGCGTGCCCGACTTCGCAATAACACCAAGGTTGTTCTCAAGCTCTTCTTTGCTCATGCCGATTCCGTTATCGGTAATCGTAAGCGTTCGCGCCGTTTTGTCAAGAGCAAGGACAATCTCAAACTCCCCGCGTGACAGGCCTAAGTTCTCACTCATGGACTTGTAGTAGAGCTTGTCAAGGGCGTCCGACCCGTTGGACACAAGCTCCCTCAGAAAAATCTCCTTGTGGGTGTAGATTGAGTTAATCATTAACTCTAACAGCCGTTTAGACTCCGCTTTGAATTGTTTCTTTGCCATTTTAACCTCCAATATTTTTGATTACATAGTCTATTTTACCGCCCCCAAGCTCATAAGCAAAGAGCTTGGCGTCGCGGATTTGTTCCTTCCAAACTTCACAGAACTTGTGAAAAAACTCGAGTCCGTTCGCTGACTCCGGCCGCAATAGCGGCCTTCGCGGGTCGGGGCAAAGCCCCGCCTCCTTGACACCTCCAAACAACGCCATTTCGGGTTCGTGTCGGACTTCTCGTTGAAGCAACTGCATTTCCGCGCTTGACAAATACGGCGGGTTTATCAGAATAGTTGACAATTGACAATTGACAATTGACAGTTGCTCTTCAAGAATGTCAGCTTGAATTATTTCCACCAAATCCTCAACATTGTTGAGCTTTACATTTTCGCGCAGATACACCAAAGCCTCGGAAGACTTCTCAACCGCGATTACTCGACAGCCTATTTCCCGGGCAACAGCGATTCCTACACAGCCGCTCCCGGAACATAAATCCAAGACCACGTCGTCTTTCGTGCAGTACTGCTTCGCCAAATCCACGAGTGCTTCCGTCTCCGGACGCGGAATCAGCACCCCCCGCCCGACTTTGATGGGATACCCGTAGAACTCCCACTCGCCGAGAAGATACTGCAGCGGTTCGCCTGCAATTCGCCGCTGTACGATTTCCTCCGCTTGTTCCGCAGGTGCGAACCGCGCAATCCACCGCGCCTCTTGAACTGCGTTTTCAATCCCCCCTAAGCGTAGAGTTTCTTCGCAACTTTTGATAAGACCTCAACACCTTTCTCGATTTGCTCATCGCTCGGGAAAGAGAAGTTCAAGCGGAACGAGTCGCAAGGGTCGCTCTCGTTGACTAAGAATGCGTTCCCCGGCACAATCGCGATTTTGTTCGCAATCGCTTCTTTGCAGAACCCGACCATGTCTGCTCCTTTAGGCAGAGTCCCCCAGATGAACAGCCCGCCGTCAGGTTCGGTAAAATCAATACTGTGGGGCATATTAAATCGCAGGCTGTCTAACATGAGCTTCGCTTTGCCCTTATACAACAAGCAGAGCTTTTCGATATGCTTCTCGAAGTTAGTTTGAGTAATAAAGCGGTGAGTAATCATCTGCGCTAAAATCCCCGTATGCACCGTTGATGCTTGAATGCAAACAGTAGCCTTTTGCACAATGCTCTGCTGTGCAATCATGTACCCCACACGAAGCCCCGGGGCGAGGGTTTTGCTGAAACTCCCTGCGTAGACAACGCGGGAAGTTCCCGCCTGAACGTCGAGTTCTTTGAGAGTCGGCAAATCCGCCCCTGCGAACCGCAAATCTCCGTAGGGATTGTCTTCGACAATCAAAACATTGTATTTCTCGGCAAGAGCGAGTACTTCTTTTCTGCGCGCAAGAGACATTGTCTTGCCTGTGGGGTTCTGGAAAGTCGGAATCAGATACAAAAACGCTGTTCGCGGATTAGCTTTCAGTGCGGCTTCGAGTTTAACCGCGTCAATGCCCTCCTCGTCCATGGGAACGCCGACTAACTTCGCTCTGTATGAGCGAAATGCGTTCAGCGAGCCGATAAAGCTCGGTGCTTCACAGATAATCGCGTCGCCCTCATCGCAGACAAGCTTTGTCATAACTTCCATGACTTGCTGTGCCCCCGACGTGATAATCAAATCATCGTCGCTTTTCGACCCGGCGGCGAATATGCCTTTCTTCGTCAAATCAGCTTTGAGCCAATCCCGCAGAGGCGCAAACCCCTCTGACAGCGAGTATTGCAGAGCTTGCACAGGATTTTCGCCCATGATGTCTGCGGTGATTTTCGCAATCACCTCAGTGGGGAACGCCTGCGGTGCAGGGTTTCCCGCCGCAAAGCTGATGACCTCCGGGTCTGCCATATACTTGAAGATTTCGCGAATAATCGACGGCTGTAACCCGGACATTCGCTGTGAAAAAAGGTGGGTTGTGTTCATGTTGTTCTCCTTAATGACTCTATTTCTGCCAATCGCTCCTGCGCTTTGGCTAATTTCAGCCTCTCATTCTCGACTTGTGCAGGGGGTGCTTTCGCGACGAAGTTTTCATTCGCAAGCTTTGCGCTGATGAACTCAATGTCGCTTTTTGTTTTGGCAAGCTCTTTTTCAAGGCGCAGAAGCTCTTTTTCGCGGTCTTCCTTGGCTTGTGCTTTTGCGCGTTCGTCTTTAAGCCGCTCGATTTGCTTGTCGAACTCCGCTTCCTGTTCAGGAAAATCTAACTCTTCGCTCCACTGCGGGTAGGCGGCAATCATGACAGAACCCTCGGACGTGGGCAACGCCTGCCATATTTCCTCGGTAATAAA
>WQXP01000143.1 GCA_009784765.1 Oscillospiraceae bacterium
AAGCAAGACTGTGAAGGGTCCCTCATTCATAAGCTCGACTTGCATGACTGCGCCGAAAACGCCGCTTTCAACTTTCTTGAACGCAGCCAAGCCCCGGGAATAAGCGATAAAATGCTCATACAGCTCCTGTGCTATAGCCGCAGGGGCTGCTTTTGTGAAACTCGGGCGGTTTTTAGAGCAATCGGCGTAGAGAGTAAACTGCGATATGACTAACATTTCGCCACCGACATCGGCAATCCCGCGATTGATTTTCCCCGCTTCGTCTGCGAAAATGCGGAGTTTTGCGATTTTGTCGGCAAGCTTTTCGGCTTGAAGGTGAGTGCTTTCTTCGCCTACTCCGAGGAGAACGAGGTAGCCTGTGCCTATTTCGCCGACTGTTTCACCGGCGACTGACACACTCGCCCGTGAAACGCGCTGTATTACTGCTTTCATGAAACCTCCCACACTTGTCCATTGTCAATTGTCAATTGCCGAGCCCGTCAATGCGATAATTGTACGCGTCGTCGAACTGGTAAAAGATTTCGATTGCGTTGTCTGCGCCGTCGAACACGAACTCGAGCGTCATGCCGTCTTTGGTGTAGTGGTAGCGATGAGTCCCTGCTCCGGTAGTGGGTGTGCCGTAGCGGGCGGTGATTTGTTCGCGAGACATTCCCATATACGCGCCTTTTTCTGTTTCGTGAGAATCGTCGCCGATTTGAATCCCGATTATGTGGTAAGTTACACCGTCGGGCGTGAATGTACTGAGCCAGACATTCCCCGGGAGAGTGTAGGTGTAGTCATACCCGCGAAAAGCACAACTCTCTTCGCGCTTCGTGTCTGCTTCACTTGGGGTGCCGATTTTCGCAAAAAGCTCTTCAATAGGGCTTCCGAGAACGATTTTTGTCTCTCTATAGGTGAAAGTATAACCGTTGACAGCTCCGACTAAGCCTGATATATCAGGAGTCGGCGGCGTTTCGATGCCTGTCCCACCGGGGCTTGAGGGCGCCCCCGCATTCTGAGTGCCTGTACCGTTTTCCGAGGGCGGGTCTCCGCAAGCGGTGAGAGTTGCAACGCTCGCAAGAATCGCGATTGCTGTTGTGAATGTGAGTAGTTTTTTCATAGTTTTGTATTCCTTTCGTTATTGCGGCAAGCTATCCCCCTGCGGGGGAATCTCTCTTGTATTCCTTTCGTTATTGCAGCGCGGCGCGGCGTGGACACCGCGTCCTATTGCCATGTATTAGTGCGGACTTCATCGAACTCCGCCAATTCACGCAGTTGTTTGGCTTTGTGGCGTTCATAAGCGGCGTTGAGCCGCTCCCAATCCGCGACGATTGCCGCGTTGGTTCGAAGGTCGGGCAGGTACGAGATTTGTTCGCCAAACCAGCGTGTGAGGATTTCTGCCCCCGCCACATTGAGATTCTGCCCCTGATTAGGCGTGTGGAGTTGCCAGTCAATCCCGATTTCCTCTGCCTGAGTAACCAAGCTGAAATACTTCAGCGCGTGCCCCTGTGCATACTCTGCGATTTGCTCGTCCCACTCGTTCCACCAGTGGGGCGACGGCGCGGGGGATTTGAACAAAATCAGCTCAATGCCGTTTTCCTCACAGAGCCGGCGAATCCGCTCCAAGTAATCCCGGGTTATGGCGGGGAACTCATAGGAATCGGGCCTGCGGGGGGGCGGCGGATTTGCCAACACAGGTCGAACTTCACTGCGGACTAAGTAGCCGTTGAAGCCGACGTTTCGCGCCTCCCAAAAATAGCGGGTATCATCGTGGCTGAGTTCTCTCCAACGGTCTTTATAGCGCAGAAGCGGGAAAACATAGCTGAGAAGCGATTCCCCCTCCTGCATGGAAGACTCCGCAGAACCGAGCTTAGCCTCGCTCATTCGCATACCGTCGATGTTCAGGCGGTTGTACGCCTCGCGCCGCGCGGCGTCGTCAGCACGGGCGAACTCGTTATTGCCCTCTAACTCATCACCGCGCCTCATGGAAAGCACAGACAAAACCACGACTTTCGGGGGAACATCGGCGAAAAGCAAAGTGTCACGCAGTAACCAGTAACTCTGCCACATAGTTTGGGACGGGCCTCCGCGAACATGAGAAGTTATGCCGAACTCGCGGAAAAGCACAGGTGGCGAAAAGTTCTGATATACCTCACAATCGCCTAAGAATATAACATCGTGATTGAGGGCACTCGCCGCGCTGCTTTGCGAATAATACTCACCAATTAACGCACCGTCGAACACATCGCTCATGAATTTCGGCATGAACAGCCGCTGTATTCCCGCGAAAACCAACGCTGACGCAAGAAATGCGGCGGTGTATTTGAGAACTAACGCTGTTTTTCTATACTTCTTCATACTCGATTCTCTCTAACTTTCACGAATAGGCGGCAGCCCTGCGGTTTCATAGGTGTAGACGTTCCTGCGCTGCCCGCTCAAAGTCCGCGATGTTGCCACTGTGAACATATGCGTGTCCGGGTATTTGCTGTCTTTGAAGTCCGTCGAGTCAAAATGATACCACTCTCCGTTGATATGAACTAAGTTCCACACATGGTTGAGAATCGGCGCCCCCGTGTTACGAATACGCCTGTTTTCGATTCCCGCCATTGTGAGAAGCACCTCCGACACTCGCTGAGCGGCAAGGCAGTTCCCGCGCATATTTCGCAGAACATTGTAGGCGAACTGCGTTTCATCGCTCGAATCAAAGGGGTTGTTGTCGTGGTATTCCAAGTTCCTGATTACATAACGGTGAATCAGCCGCGTTTTTTCCGCAGGGTCATCTGTATTGAACACTCCGAGTTCAGTCAGCCGCTCATGAGCGGCGGCGTAGAGTTCATGGCTTTCTATGTCTACCACTGTTACCGTAACCGATACACTCGCGGAATTGCCCGAAGCGTCCGTGGCTGTGTAAATCGCTGTGTAAGTGCCTATTTGCCGCAAATCCACAAGGTTTGAGTCGATTGAGAGCCGCGGATTGGTGTCATAGTTGTCTGTTACCGTAACTCCCGCACGATAGCTGAGTGTAGTTCCTACAAGGGCAGTAAGGTCGCGGGTTCCCGAAATAACAGGCGGCGTAGTATCACGCACGACTATGGCGGCAGGAAAAGGAACACCGTCTATGATTATGTGTACAGGATATTCCCCCGTAGTGGCGTAGAAATCCTCAGGCAGTTCGAGCAAATCAAGCTCCGGGGTGTCGGTAATGCGGGTGAGGTCTGTGAACGCCGCAAAGCCCTCAAGGGTAAATGCACTGCGGGGAGTTTTTTCGCCAGCTTCTACGTAAATCGGGCTGTTGAGGGCAAAAATCTCACACACCGCGTTAATAGTCGTATTGTTATTAAAAGCGTCTGATATACGCACCGTAACATTATAAATCCCCGGAGTGTTAATATTCGGCGCGTCAATAAAAGCAGAGGTCGTGGAGGAATGGTCAAACAAGTCTGTGTAAAAATCCGACGGGGTGAGTTCTTTCCCTGTGGGGGAAATAACATCAACAGGGGTCGCGACGGGGTCAATGTTATCGACAATCAAGAGCGTCGCTTCAAAGCGGCGATTACCGATTACGAGGGCTACCTCATGCTCCCCCGGCTTCATGGTGTCTAATTTAGCGGATTCCTCTGCGAAAGCCGCACTGCCGCCTCTTCGGGTGAACCACTTAGCAGGCTCGGGAAGGTCTTCCCCCATGATTATGCTGACTGTTACGTCATCTTCAATCAGCACAGGGGTGGTAAGCCAGATTACCAATGCGACAACCCCTGCCGTAAGAAGCGCGGAAACGCTAATCAGCGGAATGTAATT
>WQXP01000144.1 GCA_009784765.1 Oscillospiraceae bacterium
CCCGCCGCCGCCGCCTTGACCGTCGCGCCTGAAGCCGCCGCCTTGACCGTCGCGACGTCCGCCGCGTTCGCCTCTGTCGGGTCTGTCATCGCGACGCTGCTTTTTAGAGCGTTCAGCGATTTGCCGTTGTTTCGCACCGGCCTCGCCTTTGAGGACTTCGCCCTTATAAATCCAGACTTTAACGCCGATAATCCCGTAAGTTGTCATAGCCTCGGCAGTAGCGTAGTCGATGTCTGCGCGAAGGGTGTGCAGCGGAATAGTACCCTCGTGATAGTTCTCGGAACGCGCGATTTCCGCGCCGCCGAGCCTACCCGAAACCATGGTTTTAATTCCATGCGCCCCTGCGTCCATAGTACGCTTAATGCAAGACTTCATAGCACGCCTGAAAGACGTTCGCATCTCGAGTTGACGCGCAATGTCTTCAGCAACTAATTTAGCAGTGAGGTCAATATCTTTAATTTCGACGATGTTGAGATTAACAGGTTTTCCCCCGGTAATTTTCTCGACATCAGCACGAATTTTCTCAATTTCCGCACCCTTCTGTCCGATTAACAGACCCGGACGAGACGTATGCACGAAAACCTTAACTTTCGATGCGTCCCGCTCAATTTCGACGTTGGCAATACCCGGCTTCATAGGAACGGGCGATTTGTCGGAAGAATAAGTTTTACCCAGCAAATATTTGCGGATATTAAAATCTTCAACGAGAGTGTCGCCGAAATCGCGTTTCCCCGTGAACCAACGCGAATCCCAATCCTTGATAATGCCGACTCTAAGTCCGTGTGGATTTACTTTCTGACCCATGTTAATTAACCTCGCTCCTTATTTAGCTCCGTATTCACGTATAACCAAAGTAACGTGAGACGTTCTCTTGAAGATTCTGTGTGCGCGTCCGTGGTCTTTCGGGCGAATGCGCTTGATAATCACGCCCGGTGCGCAGTGGCATTCAGCAACATAGCACTCGGAAACGTCCATGTTATAGTTGTTTTCCGCATCTGCCATAGCAGTTTTGAGAAGCTTCTGCAAAGGCTCACAGGCAGATTTCGATGTGTGCTTCAAAATAGCCATAGCCTCATCGCAGCTTTTATCGCGAATCAAATCTAAAACAATCTTGACTTTTCGCGGAGCAATGCGGATATACTTGAGTTCAACTCTGCAAGAGCCTAAAGCCCTTGCTAAGCGCTTTTTGTCTGTTTCGTCAAGCTAACTGATGAGCATTTCGGGGTCTATCCCCGTTTTCGACAGAACTGCGTCTGCAATTTTCTTATCGAACAGAAGAGCCAAAGAAGCCCCTACATTCCTTGCATTCGGCAGACTTTTACCGGCAATTTTAGCCATGATTTTATCCTCCCTAAGAAAACAAAGAGCTTTGCTGTTTCCTTACTTCTTCGTAGTTTTACCGCCTGCGTGTCCACGATAGGTACGCGTCGGCGCGAACTCGCCGAGCTTATGCCCGACCATATCTTCGGTAACATATACGGGAATATGCTTTCTTCCGTCATGAACAGCGAAAGTATGACCGACAAAATCGGGGAAAATCGTGCTTGCGCGGCTCCATGTTTTGAGAACTTTCTTCTCCTGCTTCTCGTTCATTTCGCGAACGCGCTTCAACAGCACCGCTTGAACGAAAGGCCCTTTTTTAATGCTTCTGCTCATATTTATCTCCTAATTTACACGCAGTTTCGGCTATTCGCCGAGGGCATCAAAGCCTACTTCTTGCCCCTGCGTTTAACAATCATTTTATCGGAACTCTTGTTAGGTTTGCGCGTCTTGTACCCCAGAGCGGGTTTACCCCAAGGAGTAACCGGTCCCGGGCGCCCGACAGGCGATTTACCTTCACCACCGCCGTGAGGGTGGTCGCAAGGGTTCATAACAGAACCGCGAACGGTGGGTTTAATCCCCATATGACGCATACGCCCTGCCTTACCATAGCTTACGTTGCCGTGGTCAGGATTAGAAACAACCCCGATTGTAGCCATACAAACAGCGGGAACATTGCGGAGTTCTCCGCTGGGAAGGCGCAAAAGAGCCATATTGTTCTCTTTCGCCATAAGCTGAGCGGAGTTCCCGGCACTTCGGACGAATTGCCCGCCCTTCCCCGGCTGCAGTTCGATGTTGTGAACAACAGTACCGAGAGGCATATCCATGAGCTTCATAGCATTCCCGATTTTAATGTCCGCGCCTTTGCCCGAGCGAACAGTATCACCGACTTTGAGTTTATCAGGAGCGATGATATAACGCTTCTCGCCGTCTTCATACTCTACAAGGGCAATGAAAGAAGTGCGATTAGGGTCATACTCAAGGGTAAGAACTTTCGCGTCCATATCGAGTTTGTTGCGCCGAAAGTCAATAATGCGGTATTTGCGTCTGTTACCGCCGCCTTTATGCCGAACAGTGATTTCGCCTCCTGCCGAGCGACCTGCGTGCTTCTTGAGAGGAGTCAGCAAGCTCTTTTCAGGCTTAACCTTAGAGAGGTGGCTGTAATCCACACAAGACATTCCGCGCCGCCCCGGAGTGGTGGGTTTATAAAACTTAATAGCCATTAGTACATTTCTCCTTAATAACACTTGACACGTCAGATTAAGCGTCAACTGTCAATTGTCAACAGCATCAGACCATGCCGTCGAAGAACTCAATCGTTTTCGAGCCTTCTGCAAGAGTAACAATCGCCTTCTTCCACTTAGCCGTGTAACCGCCGCTGTTACGCCCTTGCCGCCTATACTGTCCGCGAACGTTCATGGTGTTGACTTTATCGACCTTAACACCGGAGAACAGCTCTTCCACAGCCTTTTTGATTTCGATTTTATTCGCATCACGCGCGACCTTGAAAGTATACTTGCCCATCTGGAGATTATCAGTAGCTTTCTCGGTGATTACCGGAGCAATGATAATGTCCTGAGGAACTTTCGAGTTGTCCATAGGTTGCTTAATCATCACGCATACACCTCCTCGATTTTCGCGACAGCATCTTTCATGACAATAAGCTTGTCATAATTGAGAATGTCATAAACGCTCAGTGTATTCACTTGCGTAGTTTTGATTCCCGGGATATTCGCCGCACTCTTGATGATTTTCAAGTCAACAGAGTCAAGAACAACCAAAGCCTTACGCTCAACCCCGAGTTTCTCGAACATTTTCACCATAGTCTTGGTTTTGAACTCGTCCATTTTAAGCCCGTCCAAAACAAACATATCCGCCGCCGCAACTTTAGAAGACAAAGCCGACTTCATAGCAATCCTGCGGACTTTGCGGTTGAGGGTGTAGCGATAACTGCGCGGTTTCGGGCCGAGGGCCACACCGCCCGTACGCCAAATCGGGCTTCTTGAAGACCCGTGGCGCGCACGCCCCGTTCCTTTTTGCCGCCAAGGCTTCTTGCCGCCTCCGCGAACTTCACTGCGCGTCAGTGTCGATTGAGTCCCCTGTCTTTGATTAGCAAGGTAATTAACAACAACTGCGTGCATGATTTCCTTGTTGGGTTCAATCCCGAAAATATCGTCGTTTAACGCCATAGTGGAAGTTTCGTTTCCCGACATATCATAAACCTTAATATTAGCCATGAGTTTTCACACCTCCACTTTCTACGACGCTTTAATCGCGTCAGTAATATAAACAATGCCGTTTTTTGAGCCCGGAACCGCGCCTTTAACAGCAATCAGATTATTGTCAACATCAACCTTCACAACAGTGAGGTTTTGAACAGTAACCCTGTCAGTTCCCATATGCCCGGGCATTTTCTTGCCTTTGAAAATCCGCGACGG
>WQXP01000145.1 GCA_009784765.1 Oscillospiraceae bacterium
AGCTTCTGCGCCAAATCGAACATTTCGCTTCTCGGGACGCCATGAACATCGACGGGCTCGGCTCTGCGATTGTGGCGCAATTAGTCGAAAGCGGTTTAGTCGCAAACGTCGCGGATTTGTACGCACTCACCCGGGAACAACTCATGACACTCGAAGGGTTCAAAGACAAGTCCGCCGATAATCTCGTGAACGCGATTGCCGCGACAAAAGCAAACCCTCTCGACCGCGTTTTGTTCGCTCTGGGCATTCGGGAAATAGGGCGGCGTTCGGCGGCTCTGCTGTGTGAGGCACGCGGGAGCATAGAGGCAATCGCGTCGGCAAGCGTGGAGGAGCTTCAAGGCATTGAGAATTTCGGCAAAGTCATGGCACGTAATGTTTATGACGCTATGCGCGATGAAGTAATGCTCGCGACAATCGCACTGCTTCGCGAAAGGGGAGTTAAGATGGCGTATATTGCCCGGGAAAAGTCGGCGGAGTCTGACACCTTCGCGGGGCTGACGTTTGTATTGACAGGAACACTCGCGACGATGACACGGGAGCAAGCGACGGCGTTAATCGAGAGCCGCGGCGGCAAATGTTCGGGGAGTGTTTCTAAGAAGACTTCCTATGTAGTCGCCGGGGAGAATGCAGGAGGCAAGCTCACGAAAGCGGAAGCACTTGGGGTGAAAGTGATTAATGAGGCAGAACTTGCAGAATTGACAGCGGTCGGCAGTTGAACTGCCGACCGTGTGTTTTACGTTATTCCGCCGAATTGTTCGATTGACAAGATGAGTTCGTCCAAGCGGATTTTATCGCTCTGAGACATTTCGGTAATCGCCGCGCCGTAGGTGTTTTTGTCACCTTGAATCCCCATGTGATATTTAACCACAGCCCTGCACTTGACATTAATTTTGATAGATTGATAATTCTCGAGCCTGCTGATGACGTTGGTGTCTATGTCAAGTTCAAATTCAAGCACGTCCCCTACAGAGTACGCCTTTTCAATTATGAAAAGCAACCCGCCCGCCGCCATGTTCAGCACGTCAATCGAGTCCCAGCCGCCTTTAACAGGCACGTCTGACGCGGGGCGTGCTTTTCCTATGATTGTGAAGCGGTCGGTACGTTGATAACCTCTGCGTGTGGGGTTGGCGCGCTCACTCGCTCTTCTGTCATTTTTAGTTTCTTTTACCTCTTGAGCCTTTTGGTTAGTTTCCTGATTATCCATAATAGATTCCTTTCCGACGACTCAGCGCGAATGTCGCGAAAATCGTTTGAAAAATAGCCTTTCTAACTATTTTATCATAATAAAAGCATAATGTCAAGGCTTTATTTGAAGAATTTCGACGAAATAAGCTGCTTTTTTTGTGCAATATTACCAAAAGCTAAGTTGCATATATTTTCAATCCCTGCACATTCTATCTTCTGAATAAACAAAGGCAGGTATAAATACATGGCTACATTCGTAAAAGGCGGAACTGTTATTCTCGGCAATCCGCCTGCAATTCGCGGGTACAGTGCCGCTGTCGGCAAAAAAGAAGGCGACGGCCCTCTCGCCTCTCATTTTGACTACGTTGACCCCGACGCGGCTTTCGGGCAAGGCTCCTGGGAAAACGCCGAGGCTTTTCTCCAGAGCAAGGCTCTCGAACTCGCTCTGCAAAAAGCCGCTCTCACAGACTCCGACATCGACCTTCTCTTCGCAGGAGACCTCCTCAACCAATGCACCGCTACGGGCTACTCCGCCCGCGACCGTGCCGCTGAACACCCCCTCCCTCTGATAGGGCTTTACGGGGCGTGTTCCACCATGGCGCAATCACTCGCTCTTGCGTCTGTCTTCGTCGAATCCGGGCTTTGCACCAATGCCGCCGCCCTTACCTCTTCCCACTACTGTTCCGCCGAACGACAGTTTCGCGCACCCCTCAACTACGGAGGACAACGTACCCCTACTGCTCAATGGACTGCCACCGCCGCCGGCTGCGCGATTGTCGTTCCTCGCGCCTCCGCGCAAGGGCCGCCCTACGTGAACGCCGTTACTTTCGGAAGCGTTTTTGATTATGGGGTGAAAGACGCGACTAATATGGGCTACAATCATATATGCCATACTCGGACACCCCTACCCATGCGAATTTGCGGAGTTAAACAACCCCGCTCCTATCAATCAGCCAAAGTGAAAAGTTCAGCTAAAATTCAGACAGAATACATATAGAATCCACTTTCATGCTTCGGGGACGACAACAGCGAAGACCTTTATAGCTTCTATGTGCATTTGAATCAGTCATAAAATTTCCAGTTATATTCGCAAATGTTCGTGTTATAATATGATTACAAGAGCGTTTAGGCTTTTGGCAAACCAAGAGCGATTTCACCGCAGAAGCGGCTCTGCCGCTTCGTAGGGAAATAGCTTGACGGATTGTAACGAAATACGAATATTTATGGAGGATATAATCATGCCTAAGAATAAAGATTCTTTACAAGCATTGAAAATGCAAGCAGCGAACGAGTTGAATGTTCCCCTTAAACAAAGCGGATACAACGGTGACCTCACTGCACGTCAAGTAGGTTCTGTCGGCGGACAAATGGTTCGCAAAATGATTGAAAACTACGAAAACGGTACTATTCGCTAAGCAAACCATGAGTGAAAACTCCCCCTCATATTGAGGGGGAGCTTTCCAGTGTCAATCGCTTGATTTCACAATCCTTTTTCGCGTCGGAGCGGACGAGTTCTTCGGTCGCGCTTGCGGTTTGGTCTGTGTGGGCAGTGTGATTTCTGCTTCGGCAATCCGCCGGTTATATCTTTTCACCCATCCTTTGATTTGCTCTTTTTCCAGCCCAAGCTCATTTGCGATTTCTTGACGTGTTTTACCTGCTTCGCGCATTTCTATGATTTCGCTGTCAAAAGCTTTAATATGCGTGTAATTTCTTTTCATAGCTATCCCCCTTGTTTTGCTATTCCCAGCGAACCTCACACGAGCCGAGGCCGTTACCCCAACCCGGGCGACCTGTCGCGGTGATGGTGAGAATGTCGCCGCTGATAGCCCATGACACCTCAGGAGGAGCCCACGGCCCCCCGGACAAGACAGCACTGTTCGGAAGACGGAGCTGAATTGTGAATGAACTTCCCATGCTTTGGGCAGTAACTTCAAGGCGGTTACCTGTAACATTGAGGTGAACACCGTCAACGTCTCCCGTGAGAAGAGGCGCACCCGGTCTCGGGCCGCAAACACACGCGGTTTCGAGCCTGTCGCAGGTAGTACACCAGCAACGCGCGCAAGTTCTTGCGCCGCAACGCCCTTCAGTAGCTCCGAAACACTGGCGGCATCCGCAGCGACCGCAATCGCGGCAAGGGCCGTCTACAATCGTCCAGAATCCGTCGCCGCCTCGGGTTTGAACTTGTGAGTGGTTCATCAGCGAAATATCGACGTGCTGGATAATGTTGCCGCGCGCATCTGCTAAGCGGAAGCGTTCGCCGTAGCTCAGGCTGAAATTAGTGCGTGCGCGTTTGAGCGGCTCATCAGTATCGTTTGAGCTGAGTGCGAAGAATACGGTTTGCCCCGGGCGAATAATCAACGCAGGCATTCTGTATTTATGGTCGTGAGGGCGTCTTACCGTGCCGTCATCATCGTCTGAGCCGTAGTTGTCGGAAAGATAAAGCCCGCGAGTGGTAAGGGTTCTGTCAGTGCCGTTGGTGATTTCGAACCAGTTCTGGCTTCTTGCCTGAACGCGGCTGATATGCACGGTAGCAGTGGGGTCTTTC
>WQXP01000146.1 GCA_009784765.1 Oscillospiraceae bacterium
CCGTGTTTTGCACCCTGCGTGAAAATCGGCGTGTGGACTAAGTTGTCCCCCGTCGCAAGAAAACTCACCCTATGGTTTTCGGGCGGAGGCGGAGGCGGAGGCGGTTCAGGGGTGGGAGAGTCGCTCGTTGTCGTCGGCTCAGCAGCAGAACTCGCCGATGTTTCAGAGCCGTCAGTGTTATCATGAGGCGGAAGCGGCGTACACGCACTCAGAGTTATCGCAAGTGTGAGTAAAATCGCGATTGTTTTTGTAAAACTTCTCATAGTTCTCATATTTCTCATACCTTCTCCACCTTTGCATAATTCGCCATAATCTTCTTAGTTCCCACAGTGTCGAAAGCGATTTCTAACAGGCAGTCTCCGCCGACTTCCTGTGCGGTAACAATAGTTCCCGTGCCGAAAACCTTGTGCTTAATTTGCTCACCGACACTGTAGCGGATTTGCGGAGCGTCGGATTTCGCCGCACCTGCCAAAACAGGCGGTGATTTAGGATTGTTAAAGGGCGAATTGATTGTGTTCTTTCGCTCAAACTCTCGCGGAGTCGCGGCGACGGTTCGCTTGCTTCTGTCCGTGAGCTGCATATACTTTTCGGGAATTTCGCGGACAAATCGCGAAATTTTGTTGCGCTGTGTCATTCCGAAAATGAGGCGTTCTTTTGCGGCAGTAATGTGAAGTTCGCGCTTAGCCCGCGTAATCGCGACGTAAGCTAAACGGCGTTCTTCCTCAATGTCAAGAGGGTCGAGAGTGCTGCGGTATGAAGGAAACAGGTTTTCCTCCGCTCCGACTAAGAACACCCGCTCGAACTCCAGCCCCTTCGCTGAGTGAATAGTCATGAGCTTGACGCGGTCGTCGCCGTGTTCATAGTCGTCGGTGTCCGACGCGAGAGCAACTTGCTCCAAAAACGCCGCAAGCCCCGAATCCCGGGTTTCGCCCGTGTCTTCTGCACCTTCTGCAGCTTCTGCATCAGCGTCGTCAGCATACTCCAGAGCGAACTTAACCGCCGCCGACTTCAACTCAGCGATGTTCTGGAGGCGTTCCGCGCCTTCTTCCCCTTGAGAGAGAAGCAGACTGCGATAACCGGACTTGATAATAATAACGTCAATCAAATCCGCGATGGATTTGCTTTCGTCGTTCATTTCTGCAACAAACTCACTGTAAAGAGCCGCGAACTGCACCAAAGCAGGGGCCTTACGCCCGAGTTCCGGAAATTGATGAGCCGCCGCCATAACATCAATGGGGCTAATCCCGAGTTCCCCCGAGAGCCGCTCTATTTCTGCTTGGCTAACGTCGCCGATACTGCGCCTAGGCTCGTTGACTATTCGGCGAAAGCGAATAAAGTCATAAGGATTGTGGAGCAAGCATAAGTACGCGAGTATGTCTTTGATTTCCTTGCGGTCATAGAACTTCACCCCGCCGATGATTTTATAAGGGATTGAGTTGCGCATAAAAGCTGACTCAATCGTGCGAGACTGTGAGTTCATGCGATAAAGCACAGCATTGCTCCCGAAAGACACCCCCTGCCCCTTGCCTTTCTCGATTGTGCGGGAAATGAACGCCGCCTCTTCGCTCTCATTCGCGACCATGCGAAGCTGAACCTTGTCGCCGCCGCTGATTTGCGTGAACAAATTCTTGGGCTTGCGCTGTGAGTTATGGGAAATAACCTCATTAGCCGCCCCGAGAATGAAATTAGTCGAGCGATAGTTCTGCTCAAGCTTGATAACACGGGCACCGAACTCTTCCTCAAACGAGAGAATGTTCTCAATCGTCGCCCCGCGAAAGCGATATATGCTCTGGTCTTCGTCGCCGACTACACACAAGTTCCCTGAACCGCCCGGTTTGCCGGCGAGGAGCGAAATCAGCTTATACTGCGCATAGTTAGTATCCTGATACTCGTCTACCATTATATAACGAAATTTAGCCTGCCAGCCGCCGAGTATGTCGGGGTTGTTCTCAAAAAGCTCGACTGTTTTCATAATCAAGTCATTAAAGTCGAGAGCATTAGCAGCTTTCATGCGCTTCTGATACATAGCGTAAACGCGCTGAGTCGTCTCTAAGTTAATGTCTTTTCTTCCGCTGTCGCTTGTAATCTCGAATTTGTCCGGGGCAATCAAAAAGTCTTTAGCGCGGCAAATCTGCCCGTAAACGCTTTTCGGCGCATAGAGCTTCTCAGAAATCCCCAAGTCTTTCATGCAAGTGCGAATTAAACGTAACGAGTCGTCGCTGTCATAAATCGTGAACCCCTGCTTGTAGCCGACAGCTTCAATGCCGAGGCGCAGAATTCTCACGCAAGTGCTGTGAAAAGTCCCCGCTTTAATATCCGCCGCCCCCGGAATCTCCATGCTCGTGAGCCGCTCCCGAAGCTCCCCCGCGGCTTTGTTGGTGAAAGTAACAGCTAAAATCTGCCACGGGCGGCACAGCCCCTGCCCGATGATGTTAGCGATTCTGTGGCACAGAACCGAGGTCTTGCCGCTGCCCGCCCCTGCTATAATCAGAAGCGCGCCCTCAGTATGCAAAACCGCCTCTCGCTGAGCAGGGTTGAGTTTTTTGAGTAAGTAATCAGTATTCATTTTAACCTCTTCCTAAAACAACAACACTGCTCGTCGCAGTGTTGTCGTGTTCTTTATTAAGCATCGCTTAAAGCAAGAACTTCTTTGCCTTTATAGAAACCGCAAGCCAAGCAAACACGATGAGGAACTTTAAGCTCGTTGCAGTTATCGCAGTGCGAGAATGCAGGAGGCGTTAATTTAGTCACCTCTGACCGTCTTGTATCTCTGCGTGCTTTTGAGTGTTTCCGCTTTGGAACAGCCATGATTTTCTACCTCCTTATCAGATAATAAATTACAATACAAACTATATTTTACCACACTTTATTCGACTTGTCAAGGGCTTTTACGAAAATATTTTCAAAAAATTTGCAAAAAGCTATTTACATTCTGTAAAAACTGTGGTATAATATTAACTGTCAATTGTCTACTGATGATATGCGCCATTAGCTCAGCTGGATAGAGCAACCGCCTTCTAAGCGGTAGGTCAATGGTTCGAATCCATTATGGCGTGGGCTTGGCAGTTGACGGCAGTTGACAATTGACAATGGACAGTTGACAGTTATACGGACAGCGAGGTGGGGTATGCCAAGACGCGGCGGGAGTCGGCGGTACAGCAGCAGTCGGCGGTACAGCGGAAGTCGCCGTGGCGGCACAAAAGGCGGGCTTCCCGTCGGATTCATGGTTCTCGGAATCGGCATTTCATTAGGCTCATGCGAAAGCGCAGGAAGCGGTGCAATTTCGGGCGACTCGGCACTCATCGGGATTTTGCTCGGCGGTTTGCTCATCGTGGCGGGAATAGCCTTTATGTTCATCTCCCCCGATTGGAAAAAACCCGACAACACCCCCTCCGATGGACTCAACGCTTTCGGGCAACCCTACACTCCACCGACTCCTTCACAAAACATCGACAACAAACTAAGATGTAAAGACTGTGGAACGGAACTTCGCTACGATGATGAGAAGAACTTGTACGAATGCGCATATTGCCTTGTGAAATTTTCCCCGAAAGATATATGGTGGGTATAGCGCAGTTGGCTAGCGCGCCAGATTGTGGCTCTGGAGGTCACCGGTTCAATTCCGGTTATCCACCCGAAAACA
>WQXP01000147.1 GCA_009784765.1 Oscillospiraceae bacterium
AATCGCGCAGGTGTTTCAGAAGGGATACCGTGTCGGCAATCGTGTGATTCGCTTCGCGATGGTCGCGATTGTAAAATAAACAAAGAACATTATATAAGAAAAGGAGAAAAAGAAAATGGCAAAAATTATAGGTATTGACTTAGGCACAACCAACTCCTGCGTCAGCGTGATTGAGGGCGGGGAGGCAATCGTAATCCCTAACGCAGAGGGTTCGCGGACTACGCCTTCCGTAGTCGCTTTCACCAAAGACGGCGAGCGGCTTGTAGGGCAACTCGCGAAAAACCAATCGGTAACAAACCCCGATAAGACGATTATTTCAATCAAACGCGACATGGGAAGCAATCGCAAAGTAGACATTGACGGAAAGAAATACACGCCCCAAGAAATATCCGCGATGGTTTTGCAGAAGCTCAAAACAGACGCCGAGGCCTACCTCGGGCACACAGTCATGGACGCGGTAATCACTGTTCCCGCATACTTCACCGACGCTCAGCGTCAAGCGACAAAAGACGCAGGGCAAATCACGGGGCTGAATGTCAAGCGGATTATCAACGAGCCGACTGCCGCAGCCCTCTCTTACGGGCTTGACAAAGATATTGAGCAAAACATCGTCGTGTATGACTTAGGCGGAGGAACATTCGACGTTTCCATTATCGAAATGGGCGACGGGATTCAAAAAGTTCTCGCCACTGCGGGGGACAACAAACTCGGCGGCGATGACTTCGACCAGCGGATTATTGACTTCCTCATTGCAGAGTTCAAAAAATCTGACGGAATTGACCTCACCAAAGATAAATTCGCCCTTCAGCGACTCAAAGATGAGGCGGAGAAAGCGAAAATCACCCTTTCCGGGGCGGCGACAGTTAATGTCAACATTCCCTATATCACCGCAGACGCAAGCGGGCCGCGCCACTTGGCAGTGGAAATCTCTCGCGCTAAATTCAACGAGCTTACCGCAGACTTAGTCGAAAAGACTATGGTTCCGCTCAAACAGGCTATGGGCGACTCGGGGCTTGCAGTCAGCGACATCGGCAAAGTGCTGTTAGTCGGTGGTTCTACTCGAATCCCTGCTGTTCAGGAAGCAGTCAAGAACTTCCTCGGGAAAGACCCCTTCAAGGGAATCAACCCCGACGAGTGTGTGGCTATGGGTGCGGCAATTCAAGGGGGAATCCTCAACAAGGAAATGGGCGGCGACTTGCTTCTGCTTGATGTTACTCCGCTCTCTCTCGGGATTGAGACTCTCGGCGGTGTTTGCACGAAGATGATTGAGAGAAACACGACAATCCCTGTCAAGAAATCGCAAGTTTATTCGACTGCGGCAGACAATCAGCCAAGTGTTGACATTGTTGTGCTTCAGGGCGAGCGTGAGTTCGCGAAAGATAACAAGCTTCTCGGCAACTTCCGTCTTGACGGAATTGCCCCCGCACCTCGCGGAGTGCCGCAAATCGAAGTCAGTTTCGATATTGACGCGAACGGCATAGTCAACGTGTCTGCTAAAGACTTGGGTACGGGTAAATCCCAGAACATCTCTATTACCGCAAGCACTAACATGAGCAAAGATGACATTGATAAAGCAATCAAAAACGCCGAAGCATTCGCGGAAGACGACCGCAAACGCAAAGAAGAAGTCGAGGCGCGTAATGACGGCGACCAAGCGATTTTCCAAATCGAAAAGAGCATAGCTGATTTCGGCGACAAAGTTACCGACGATGACAGAGCTAAACTCAATCCGCTGTTAGACGCGCTCAAAGACGCGCTTAAAGGCGATGATTTAGACAAAATCAAAGCCGCTAAGGAAGAGCTGATGAAAGAAGCGCAAGGCATCTTCGGGCGGATTTATCAAGAGCAAGGCGCAGCAGCGGGAGAAGCAGGCGGCGGTGCTGCGGGAGCAGACGGTATGCCGAATTTCGATGATATGGCAGCGGCTGCGGACGGCGACTCGGGCGATGACAACATCGTTGACGCAGATTTTAAGGAATAGCTTGACGAAAAGGAGGGATTGAGTATGGCATACGAAACCAAAACAACTTTAGCGGCTGTTTATGATGTGCTTGAAACATCGAAAACGCTTGAGGAAGCGAAAATCAGAGTAGCGCGAATTGCAAATGTGGAGGGAGTAATACTCAGACCTACAGGAGTAATTCCTGAAATGCCGCCTGAGCTACCGAATTAAACACACAGGGCGGCAGTCTGCCGCCCGATACATAGCGGGAATAAAAACTATGATTAAATTACACAAACCGAATCGTGATAACAAGTAAGGATATAATCAGCCATGCAAAATAAAAAAGACTATTACGACATACTCGGCATACAAAAAGGCGCGACAGAGGATGAAATCAAGAAAGCCTTTCGGAGCCAAGCCAAGAAATATCACCCGGACTTGAACCCTGATAATCCGGACGCGGAAGCGAAGTTCAAGGAAGTCAACGAAGCGAACGAGGTTCTGTCAGACCAAACGAAACGCCGCAAATACGACGCTTACGGACACGCAGGGGTAGACCCGAGCTACGGTGCGGGTGGCGGCGGTGGTTTCAACGGATTCGGCGGGTTTAATACCGGCGCGTCTTTCCACGATTTGTCCGACATTTTCGATAACCTTTTCCACGGCACGAGTTCGCGCAGCGGCGCGGCGAATGCAGGTGTTCAGCGTGGGGCGGACATTACAATCAAACTCGAAGTTGAGTTCATGGAAGCGTGCAAAGGTGTGACCCGCGAAATAGAAATCGAGCGGCAGGAATCTTGCGATACTTGCAAGGGTTCGGGGGCGAAACCCGGTACAACACCGACAGCTTGCAGTGATTGTTCGGGAACAGGGAAAGTCCGCTATCAGCAGAGGACTATTTTCGGAATGTCGCAAACAATCGGAGCTTGTCGCCGCTGTTCGGGGACGGGTAAAGTCGTCGAGTCTCCTTGTGCGACTTGTTCGGGAAAAGGGCGGGTGATTAAGCGGAGCAAAGTTCCTGTTAATGTACCTGCAGGGATTGATAACGGGCAAATTCTTTCTATTCGCGGTGAGGGGCATATCGGTGTCGGCGGCGGCGGCAGAGGCGACCTCAACGCGCATATCATCATTAAGCGCGACCTTGTCTTCAAGCGCGAAGGTTTCGATGTCTTCTGCGAAGTGCCGATTACTTACAGCCAGGCGGCTCTCGGCGCGGAAATCGAAGTGCCGACTATTGACGGGCCTGTTAAACTCACCGTTCCTGAAGGAACTCAGCCCGACACCGTGTTCCGCCTCAAAGGAAGAGGCGTTCAGCTTCTTCGCAGAGAAGGACGGGGTGACGAAAAAGTCAAGATTGTGATTGAAGTTCCGCGCAACTTAAATCGCGAACAACGAGAACTGCTCATCAAGTTAGATGAGGCACTCACGGGCAAAAACTTCCCGAAACGCGACAGCTTTTTCGAGAAATTCAAACGCTGGACGAGTGGTTGATTCCAACGCCTAAAATACAAGGAGAGATAACAAATGCTTGAACTAATAGACGTTACCAAAACCTACAAGGTGGGCGAAATCGAGACACAGGCTCTGCGCGGAATAAGCATGGCTTTCCGTGAGCGTGAGTTTGTTGCGATTCTCGGGGCTTCCGGTTCGGGGAAAACCACCTGCCTTAATATAATCGGCGGGCTTGACCGCTATGA
>WQXP01000148.1 GCA_009784765.1 Oscillospiraceae bacterium
CTCCCCGGGGAATGCCCCGGTGTGTGTTTAACTTTAAGGCACAACTCCCCGAACACAAGCTCTTGCCCGTCCTGTATAAGCACGTCTGCCGAACAGGGGCAAAACTCTTCTGCCATGATGCTTGCGAAAGATTTCTTCTTGTCGGCTAACAGCTCCTTATCGCCCTCATGGATATGGATTTTCGCGCCTGTAAGTTCGCGAAGTTTCGCACAGGCAGAGGTATGGTCAAAATGCCCGTGAGTCAGCAAGATTGCCGCAAGTTTTTTGCCCCCCCGTGTAATCTCTTCGGCGATTGCGTCAGCACTCCCTGCCGGGTCAATTACGACTGCCGTGTCCCCCTTTGATACAATATATGTGTTCGCTTGGAACATTCCCATAATAAGCCTTGTTATTTTCACTGTGAATCCCTCATGTTTTCTCTCGTTTTTTCCCGCACTTTCATATCTACAATGCAGTGGATTTTGTTAAGCCGCGAAATCACCTCATCTAATTCTTCTTTGTTCGATGTTTCGACTGTCAAGCGAATGTCTGAGTAGGTCATGGGCGGTGTTTCAACGACGCGCAATTCCGCAGAACCGACGCGCTTAGGCGACTCAAACTTCTCTTTGAGCCATATAGAAACATCTCCCACCGAAACGCCGCCGTATCCGATTGCAGCGTAGAAATCTTCCGCTGTGTCAAAGCGGCGTTCTTTAAGCAACTCTGCCATTCCGTCTTTGACTTTTCTGCTCGGGCTGAGACCTTCGCGCCTCAAAATCCCTTCCACCAACGCCCTCCCGGAGGCAATGTTCTCTTCGGGGCGGGCGTTTTTGAGCCAAGTCTGAATGATTGCTTTCGCAGCACTTGTTTTGACATACTCAAGCCATGAGCGGCTGGGCCCCGAGGCGTCCTCTGCGGTTTTTATGTCGATTACATCACCGTTCTGAAGCTCGTAAGTCATGCTGACTTTCTTTGCATGAACAGTCGCCCCTGTCATAGCATTGCCTATTTCAGGGCTGAGTGCATATGCGAAATCCACCACCGTTGAGCCTGACGGCAAGCTCTTAGGTTCGCCGGTGGGTGTGAAAACGTGAACTTCATCGGGTGAAAGGTCGGTCTTGATTGTTTCTGCCAAGAGTGCTTGGCTGTCAAACTCCTGATAATCCAGTGCCTTGCGAATAACAGCAAAACGGTCTTTCGCGGCGTTAGAATCATCTGCGAAAAGATGCTCGTTCCCCGTTTTATACTTCCAGTGAGCTGCTACCCCGAAAATTGCAATGTTGTGCATTTCGCGGGTGCGGATTTGTACCTCGAAAGGTTGTTTTTCACGCCCCACAACTGTCGTGTGGAGAGACTGGTAGCCGTTAGATTTCGGGTTCGCGATAAAATCCTTAAACCGCCCCGACAGCGGGGTGAAAGCATCATGAATGATTCCAAGCACGTTGTAACAATCGGTCTGCCTTTCGGTTATTACGCGAATGGCATAAACATCATAAATTTCGTCTATGCTTTTCCCTGTCAAATAATACTTCTTGTAAAGGCTGTAAATGCCTTTAATCCGCCCTTCTATTTCAAGGACACATTCCATGCCCGAAAGGCGGCTTCGAACACGCTCGGTGATTTTGTTGATGCTCTCTTCGCGTTTTTGCTTGTAGGCTTCCAAGTCTGTCAGAATATCTTCATAAGCATACTTGTCGAAATATTGAAGTGCTGTGTTTTCGAGTTCATCTTTGAACAACGCGATTCCCATTCGGTGTGCAATCGGCGCATGAAACTCAATCGTTTCAAGGCTTATGCGCGTCTGCTTTGATTCACGGAAAACACCGAGTGTTCTTAAATTATGCACTCTGTCCGCTAACTTGATTATCATGACACGCGGGTCTTTCCCCATTGACACCAAAATCTTGCGAATGTTTTCTGATTTTTGCTCCTCTTCCGTAAGTGTGAGGTGCTGTGTCATTTCTTCTGATGAACCCATCTGTGTTCCCGGAATAATCAGCTTAACTTTCCCGACTTTTGTTACGCCGTCAACAAGCCGTGCAACATCACTGCCGAACTGCTCGCGCAATTCGTCGAGTGTTACAGCCGTGTCTTCCACTGCATCATGCAACAGCGCGGCTACGATTGTGTCCGTGTCCATGAGGTATTCGAGCAAAATTTCCGCCACTGCAATCGGGTGCATTATATAAGGCTCTCCTGATTTACGTGTCTGTCCTTCATGTAAGTCACAGGCAAGTTCAAAAGCGTCCCGAATTTTATCTAAATCATACTTTCCGTGTTCGCCCCCTGCTCTGCGTACCTTCTCCATGAATCGCTCCATGGTATCATGTTCGCTTAATGTGTTCATGCTTGTGCCTCCTTCATGTTTTTCAATTGTCCGAGCAAAGCCGACTTGTTCAAATCAGCTTTTACGCCCGTAACAAGCTTGAACTCCCCGCTCACCGGGTTTAATTCGATTAAACCTACTTCGCTGAACACGTCAATCGCCACACGAAGCATACAATAGTTCATTCCCCCATGCAACCCGCGCTGGACTACCTCATCTACACTGAACGCGCAGCTCTTCAGCAAATCATACACCGCTTTCAGACAAGCCTCATCAGGAATTATGCGGGCGTACAGCGCGGAATCAATCTTACTGTATTGACGCTTAGCTATTTGTTCATACACGTCGCGGGCGGCGAAAAACCGCTCTTGCATTCGTGTTATTCCCGAAAGCCGCATCGCGATTACTTTTATGCTCAGCGACTCATTGCCGTTATATTCGTTTATATCGATGTTCACCATCACGTCAACCACATCGCCGATTTTGTACCAGAAATCGGCATATGGCTTGCCGAACTCTAACAGTTTGCGTTCCGTTCCGCGATATTGCGCTGTAAATGCGATATACTTACCCTCTTTCAGCGGGCGTTTGTGAGTGATTGTGCAACCCGCTAAGTAAAACACGGGAACAGGATTACCCTCTCCGAAAGGCCCGAGTTCTGCGAGCCCCTTAACATTCGCGACTGTTAAATCACTGTTGTCCGGCGATAAGTCTGCCGTGATTTGCGCTACGGGCGAACTTCCGAGTTCGCTGTACTGCTCCTGACAAAAATCATACAGCCTTTGTGTGAACTCCGCTATGTTTTCTTCTTCTAACGAGAACCCCCCCGCGCCTATATGCCCCCCGTATTTGTACAGCAGTTCCTTACCGGTATTCAGCGCGTCGATTACAGAAAATCCGCTGACGTTTCTCGCGCTGCCTTTAGACAATCCTCCGTGTTCATCACGGGAGATGACAAAACACGGCTTTCCGAAACGCGTTACCATTCTTGCCGCGATAATCCCGATTACTCCGTGATGCCAACCTTGCCCCGACAAGACTAACACCCGCTCATTCAAAAGCGCGGGGTTTTCTGCCAACTGCGCGTTAATTTCCTCAAGTATGCGCTTTTCTTCTTCGCCACGCGCCGTATTCAGCGCGGTGAGCCGCGCCGCCTGAGTGTATCCGAATTCTTCGCTTTCACACAAGAGCAAGTCTGCGGCTATGTCCGCCCGCTCCATTCGCCCTGCCGCGTTTATTCGCGGCGCAAGCATAAACGCTATTGTCTGCGAGTCAATCGCACTCTCCTGTGCGTCCACCCCCGCCGCTTTGAGCAAGCA
>WQXP01000149.1 GCA_009784765.1 Oscillospiraceae bacterium
ACATCGCGGGTGGATTCTCACGATACGCAACAGACGAGAAGTGGCTTGTCCCGCATTTCGAAAAAATGCTGTACGACAATGCACTGCTGGCACAGGCATACCTCACCGCTTATGAGCTTCACGGAGAAAGCTTTTGTAAAACAGCCGCACAGAAAGTCTTTTCCTGGGCATTCGCCGAGCTTATGTACACGGAAACAGTCGGCGGCGTTGAGTTCAGTGCTTTCTACAGCGGTCAAGATGCCGATTCCGACGGGATTGAGGGCGGTTATTACCTCTTTGAACGCGCTGAGTTAGACGCAGTCTTAGGTGAGGAATCCGCAAAGCGATATGCCAAGCATTTCGGGGTTACTAAAAAAGGCAACGCCCCCGGGATTGCAGACGGCAAAGCTTTGAATATCCTGAATTTATCGAAAAACGCTAAATTTGCCTCTCGCGACAGTTTTATCGACGAATGCAGCCACAAACTTTACAGTTATCGCCGCCGCAGAGCCGCAATCAGCACCGATACAAAAATCCTGACCTCACAGAACGCACTCATGCTGATTGCCTTAGTGAAAGCCTATGAAGTTTTAGGAGACCCCTCATACCTTAATGCGGCGCGAGCAGTGGAGCGATTCATCACAACAAAACTCAGCTTTGGAGGGCGGCTCTGTGTTCGCTGGTGTGCCGATTCCGCAACAGGCGGCATAGGGGAAGTTTTCGGAAACGGAAAGCTTGACGATTACGCGAACTTCGCATTAGCACTCATGCAATTGTATGAAATAACAGGAGAGCGTGAGTTTTTAGACAAAGCCGCACATTACGGCGAAATCATGCGCAGCAGATTTGCCGACAACACCCTCGGCGGATTTTTCCTCTACGCCGACGACGATGAGCAGCTAATCAGCCGCCCGAAAGAAATTTTCGACGGAGCGACTCCGAGCGGGAACTCAACCGCGTTTATGGTGCTTGCACTGCTCTCAAAACACCGCAGCCCGTGCGACGAACCCCACTGGCGCGAACTCTTCGCACAGCAAACAAACTTCTTGGCAGATTACGCCGCGAACTACCCGATGGGTTGTGCCTTCACCCTGACTACTGCACTCGAATTTGTTGTATGAGTTGGTGGAACACTATTGAACTCCCCCGCTGTCCGATAGACGGCGGGGGAGTTATTACTTTGCAATATCGCGATGGAAGACGCTTGTGCGATACCCGTGAGCAGATACCTGCGCGTGGAAAAGTTCCGCGAAAGTAACGCTTCTGTGCTTGCCGCCGGTACAACCGAAAGCGATTACAAGCTGGCTTTTACCCTCGGCGATATATCGCGGAAGAAGAAACGCAAACAAGTCTGAAAGCTTGTCCTTGAGAGCGACGGCATACCGGTCTGCCATAACAAAATCGCGGACTTCCCGAGAAAGCCCCGTCATGCTTTTCAGCTCAGGGACGTAGAAAGGGTTAGCCAAGAACCGCACATCAAAAAGCAAATCCGCATCTGCAGGGAATCCGTGCTTAAACCCGAAAGACATGAGTTTAACTTGCATAGAATCGCTGATTTTATCCATAACCAAGCCTAACACAGCTTCTTTGAGTGCAGCAGTGGAGAGCTGCCCCGTGTCTAAGGTATAGTCGGCGATTTCAGAAATGGGCATGAGCAGTTCGCGTTCGCTGTGCAGAGCCGCGTCAATGCTCCCGCCGACCAAGTCGTACAGAGGGTGCTTGCGGCGAGTTTCTTTATAGCGGCGTTTGATAATTTCGTCGGCGGCGTTTATGAAAAGCACCTTTGTGTTTGCCCCCCAGGCTTGCTTGAGTTCGAAAACTGCGTCTTTGAGGAACGCAAAAAGCTCACGGCTGCGAACATCGCACCCGAAAGCGATTTTGCGGATTTCCGCGCCGTCCTCGCTGATTTGCACAAACTTAGGAATCAACTGGGGCGGCATATTATCGACGCAGAAAAAGCCAACGTCCTCAAGGGCATTGAGGGCGGCGGATTTACCCGCCCCGGACATTCCCGTAATTATTACGAATTCCAAATTTTTACCTCTGTTTCGAGTGTTATTCCTGTCTTTTGCTTCACTGTTTCGCGAACGTGTTCAATCAGTGAGAGAACGTCTGTGCAAGTCGCGCCTCCCCCTTGCTTCCCACCATCTTTCAAAGAGTTCACGATGAATCCTGCGTGTTTCGTGCTGACCACAGCACCGCCGATTTGATAGCCTTTGAGCCCGCAGTCGTCAATGAGCTTTGCAGCGAATACAGGCGTTCCGTCCGTGAGAGGCGGCGGGCGTTTGAATGTGCTTCCCGCCGATGGCAAGTCAAGAGGCTGTTTGTCTAAGCGGGACTGCGTTATTTCGTCCATACGTGCTTTAATTGCGGCTCTGTCACTGCGCGCTAAGCGGAACTTCGCCGCTGTGATTATTTTGTCCGCCTCGTCACAGAAAATGCTGTGCCGATATGACAATCGCAAGTCCGCGAGTGCAAGCGTACCCGCAGTAGTCGTACAACTTTCGATAACATCACGCATTTCGCCGCCATAGGCACCTGCATTCATGCAGACTGCACCGCCGACAGAGGCAGGGATTCCGTAGGCGAACTCTAACCCCGTGAGTCCTGCTTCAAGGGCGGCTTTGCACACATCAGAGAGTTTCGCGCCTGCTTGAGCGGTTATGAATTCGCCGTCAACAGAAATCGCGGCAAAATCTTCCCCCATGAGCAGGACTGTTTCAGACAAGCCTGAATCGCTGATTAGCACATTGCTTCCCCGTCCGAGAACGCGAAAAGGAAGCCCGGTTGCGAGAAGTTCGCGCAAAAGCTCGACGCTGTTGACTCGTACAATGTCGCAGAGACCGCCAATCTTAAATGACGTGTACGGCGCGATTGGTGTTTGTTCTAAAAACTCTGCACCCAAACGCTCACAAATGGATTTAATCAACCTGCCAATCCTCCTAACTGTCAACTGTCAATTGTCAACTGTCAACTGCCGTCAGTCCCATACAGTAACAGTTTCAACGCCTTCGGAGTTAAGCCCGAGTTGTTGAAGCAGGTCTTGCCCTGCGTTGTAGCCCATTTTCATCTTCTGGCGATTGTTCATCGCGGCAACTTCGAGCAAAATCGCGAGATTTCGCCCCGGTTTGACAGGAATAACAAGATGAGGGATTTTCACGCCGAGGATTGAGATGTAGTTGTTGTCAATCCCCATGCGGTCATAGATTTTGTTCTTATCCCAAGCTTCGAGTTCGACGACCATGTTGATTTTCTCCGCAAGTTTAACCGCGCCTATACCGAAGAGCTGGCGCACGTTGATGATTCCGATGCCGCGAAGCTCAAGGAAGTGCCTGATGTTATCGGGGGAGCTTCCTACAAGGGTGATGTTCGAGGTTTTGCGGATTTCCACAGCGTCGTCGGCGATGAAGCGGTGCCCGCGCTTAATCAGTTCGATTGTCGTTTCGCTTTTACCCGAACCGGAATCGCCGGTAATGAGCATACCCTCACCGTAAACTTCGATGAAAGCACCGTGGCGCGTAATTCTCGGCGCGAGTTTGAGGTTAAGGAAGGCAATGATTTTCGAAACAAGAACAGATGTACTCTCCTGTGTTCCGAGAACGGCTACACCGTGATTTTTCGCCG
>WQXP01000150.1 GCA_009784765.1 Oscillospiraceae bacterium
GCTTTTTCTCGGTATTACGTATGTTGATATTTTCAGAAGCGAGGAAAACGGCATTATAACAGGACATATAGCGGTGTTCAGTGTTAATCGTGCCTATTATGAGCTGACCGTGGCTGTTCTGAAGGAGGTGGCGTCGTGAGTGATATTCAGACACGCAGGCGACCTGTGAGCGTGGGCGGCGCGTCGCTCTTCGCGGTGCTGATTATACTCTGCCTGATGGTTTTCGCGGTGTTGGCGCGGCTGTCGGCGCAGTCTGAACGGGCTTTAGCCGAGAGAGCGGGGCAGGCGGTGGAAGCCTATTACGCCGCAGAATATCGGGCACTGCACAGAATTGCAGATATGAGCGAGGCAGGAACGTTTACGGAAGAAATCGACGAAAATCGGGAACTCAGGGTAACGTTCAGCATTATTGAAGACAAAACCGTCATAGACGAATGGACGGTAGTAAACAAAAACACCGGCGAAACGCCGCAAGGCCCCATCTTCGGCCCGCCGCCGACATTTTAATTTACAGGAGGAACAACACAGAATGTTAGGATTTTCAGAACTTTTAAAGGACGCGGTAGCCAAAAAGGCGTCGGACATTTTTATTATGCCGGGGCTGGGCTTGTCGCTCAAGGTAGGCGGTGAAATCGTAGTTAGCGATAAAACCATGCTTATGCCGGAAGACGCAGAGCGGATTATCAAGGAAGCGTACGTCATGGCGGAGCGCGACCATGTACGCCTGATTGAAACAGGGGACGATGATTTCTCGGTATCGGTCAAGGGGCTGTCGCGGTTCAGGATTTCGGCGTATAAGCAGAGAGGTTCATTAGCGGCGGTAATCAGGGTCGTGCCGTTTGATATTCCTGCGTACAAGGACTTAAACATACCCGAGGCGGTCATCGGTATTTCCGAGAAGACCAAGGGCTTAGTGCTTGTGACAGGGCCTGCGGGCGGCGGTAAGTCCACCACGCTGGCGTGTGTAATCAACCGTATTAACAACAACAGAAGCGGGCATATAATCACCCTTGAGGAGCCTATAGAGTACCTGCACCGTAATGAAAAGAGCATTATCAGCCAGCGTGAAATCAAGGCGGACACCGAGGGGTATGTCCCTGCGCTTAGAGCGGCACTGAGGCAGTCCCCGGACGTGATACTTGTGGGGGAAATGCGCGATTATGAGACTATTTCCACGGCTATGACCGCCGCGGAGACAGGGCACCTCGTAATATCCACCCTGCACTCGGTGGGCGCGGCGAACACCGTAAACCGCATTATAGACGTGTTTGCGTCCAATCAACAGAACCAAATCCGCGTTCAGCTTTCGCAGCTGTTGCAGTCGGTTATTTCGCAGAAGCTGATACCGTGCGTAAACGGAGGGTTAGTTCCCGCGTTTGAGATTATGCACTGTAACAACGCTATCAGAAACATGATACGCGAGAGCAAAATCCACCAGATAGATACAGTCATCAACTCGTCGGCGGCAGAGGGCATGGTTAGTATGGATAACAGCATTTTGAAGCTGTATAAAAGCGGACAAATTTCCAAGGAAAACGCGCTCGCTTTTGCCGAGACGCCGGAGCTTATGGAACGAAAACTGTAACTGTAACGTCGCGAAATGTAACATCTGCTTGTGCATATTGTACAAAAATGTCACCGAAGACTGCCCAAAAACACTGAAAATATAGAAAGTGTAACTTTGGCGTAACTTTTTATCTTAATTCCATTGACGGGGCGGCCGATAAGATATATAATGATAGTAACAAAGGAGAACCTCAACTCTTTAAACCCGAAAGGGCTTAAAATCAAAAGAGGCTGAAAACGGAGAACCCCAACTCCAAAATAAAAGAGGCTGAAAAGAGGGAACCCCAACCCCATAATAAAAGAGGCGCACAAAATCAACCTTTTATAACAGGAGGGAACGGAAATGAAAAAGTTTATTTCTATCTTTACAGCTATAGCAATGATTTGCTCACTGTCTGTAGTATTTACATTGACAGCATCGGCAAGCTATGAAGACCAATATGCGGCATGGGAAGCGGCTTACAACGAGGCACTTGCTGAATACAACGAGGCTTACAGCGCGGCTGAAGCGGCTTGGTTATTGGCAAGGTCAGCGGCGTTAGACGCTTGGTATGCAGATTACAACGAGGCTTACGCTTTGGCGGAAGCAGCGGCTTATGCGGCAGCTTACGCAGCGGCTCGCGAAGCTTATAACGAAGCTTACGCAGACGCTCTCACAGAATTCAATAATGAAGAAGCTGCAAGAAAAATCGCGTTTGAAGCGGCACTTCAAAAAGCAATTGACGAGTACAATGAATTGATTGAACAGCTCATCAAGGACGCAGAAGCACTTTTCGACGCAGAGCAGTTGGCACTTTTCGCGGCGTTTGTAAGAGACTTAGCGATACAGAACGCAATCGCTTTAGCGGCATACACGCAAGAAGTTATTGATTATGCACGCGCTCTCAGAGCTTACAACATCGCAATGGGCGTTTACAATGCAGATTTAGCGGCGTACAATCAGTATCTCGCAGACTTCGCTCAGTGGGAAGTTGATTATGCGGCATGGCAGACAGAAAAAGCGGCATACGACGCTTATCTGGCGGCTAAGGCAATCTACGACGGCGAAGCGGCAACATTCGCGGCAGGCGGCGTTACGGGCAACAACGGTCTTATCGGTACTCCTCCCGCGGGCGGATTTGTACTGGTTGGTACTGCTAACGGAAACGCACTCAGCAACTATTACCGCTCAAATGAAATCCACAGCAGAAACAACGTCGTTATCACACCGGGCGTTAACGCAGTGTTACCCAACGGCGGCGGCGACTTCACTATCACAGTAGACGCAGGCTTAGAAGGTTTCTTGAGACTCGGCTTCCAGAGAAACAGTTCTTTCTTCCTTCTCATTGACCTGTCGGTACCCGGCGTATATAACTTAAGCGACGCTAACAGAATAGGCTTCAGACTTTTCTTTGAGCCTGTTGAAGTTGAAGACCCCGGCGCGGCTCCGATAGCTCCCGCAGTGGTTGAAGAACCCGTAGAAACCACAGCACCCACAGCACCCGGCCCGTTCGTGCCGATTACAGGAAGCTTTGAATGGGACGAATTCCCCGGCGTAGATGAAGATGATTTACCGGGATTTGAATTTGACCAATGGTTTGACAACACGTTTGAATTCCCCGCGTTCGAGTTTGAAGGCTTTGAGTTCAGCGGATTTGAATTCCCTCCGTTTGATTTCCCCGCTTTCAGCTTCCCTCCTTTCGAGTTCGCTCCGTTCGTATACGTTGAAGAACCCGTAGAAGACGAAGATGATGAAGACGAAGATGAAATCGATGATGAAGACGAAATCGACGACGAAATTGATGAAGAAGATGAAGACGAAGAAGAAATCGAAACTCCCGAAGTTCCTCTGGGTCCCGGCGAATTCGATGAAGATGAAGACGAAGACGAAGAAATCGGTTCTCCCGAAGTTCCTAAAGGCAACGAAGAGTTCCCTGTAGACGGCGACAAAGAAAAAAACCCTGACACAAGCGTAGTATTATTCGGTCTGGGCGGCATGTCTGCAAGCGCAATCGTAGCTCTCGGCGCAACAATGATTAAAA
>WQXP01000151.1 GCA_009784765.1 Oscillospiraceae bacterium
AAGGGCAGAGAATGAAATCATCGCCTTTTAAGTCGGCTAAAATCAAGGCAGGGCGGCGTATTAGATGCGCTTAAATTCGAAAAAGGGAACGGTAATACGACAACATCACCTTTTATAAATCTGCCCATGCTTCGTCCTCCTCGGGGCTCAGCCACATTTTCGACAATGACATTTCGCTCGATAGCGTAGCTTCACGAACTTTTGGTGTGAAGTGATTTGCAAATAAGCTTTCATCTAAGACTGTTATTATAAGAGTCCGCCCTTCGGGTATAACAGGGTTTCCAACAGGTACAATTCGCCCTTTTTCGCAATAAGCCGTATATGTTCGCATAGTTTTTTCCTCCGTAAAAATTATTACACTTCACAATTATATCATAAAAATCTTGACAAGTCAACAACTTTATGATATAATACTTTCAACAGTTAAAAAAAGGAGCGTAAATATGCCAAATTCTATGACCATGTCCCAGAAGATTCTCGCGAAAAAAGCGGGGTTAGACTACGTTTCACCCGGACAGCTCATTACCGCAGAGCTTGACTTAGTTCTCGCGAATGATATTACTGCTCCCGTCGCGATTAACGAGTTCGAGAAGGCAGGGTTCAACCGCGTTTTTGACAAGAGCAAAATCGCCCTTGTTATGGACCACTTCACACCGAACAAAGATATTAAAGCCGCTCAGCAGTGTAAGCAGTGCCGTGAGTTCGCGGGGGAGCACGATATTACGCACTTCTATGACACAGGCGAAGTCGGCATTGAACACGCGCTGCTGCCCGAACGCGGCATAGTCGCCCCCGGGGATTTAGTCATAGGGGCAGACTCACATACTTGCACCTACGGCGCACTCGGCGCGTTCTCGACAGGTATGGGTTCGACTGATATAGCAGGGGGAATGGCTACAGGGAAAGCGTGGTTCAAAGTTCCTGAGGCGATTCGCTTTGAGCTTAGCGGCGCGTTACAGCCTGACGTGAGCGGCAAAGACGTGATTTTGCACATAATCGGGCTAATCGGCGTTGACGGAGCGTTGTACCAATCCATGGAGTTTTCGAAATCAAGCTTAACCATATTCGACCGCCTCACAATGGCTAACATGGCAATTGAAGCAGGGGCAAAGAACGGCATTTTCGAGGTTGATGAAATCACCCTTGACTATGTCCGCGAAGGGGTAGGTAACACTCGCGCTTATGAGGTCTTTGCACCGGACGCAGACGCACAGTATGTCAAGGTTTATAATATTGATTTATCGCAGATTAAACACACTGTTGCTTTTCCCCATTTGCCCGAAAACACCCATACTATAGATGAAGTTATGGCTATGAACGGCGGGCAGGGAATCAAAATCGACCAAGTTGTGATTGGAAGTTGTACTAACGGCTGGCTTGAGGATATGCGCGTCGCGGCGGAGGTTCTGCGGGGCAAAAAAGTCGCGAAAGGAATCCGCTGTATTGTATTCCCCTCAACCCAGAAGATTTTTCTCGAGTGCATTCGGCTCGGGTACGCGGAAATCTTCGTGGAAGCAGGCTGTGTGTTTAATACGCCGACTTGCGGGCCTTGCTTAGGAGGGCACAGCGGCATTCTCGCGCAGGGGGAACGCTGTATTGCGACGACGAATCGCAACTTCGTCGGGCGAATGGGGCATCCCGAAAGTGAGGTCTACCTTGCAAGCCCGTACACTGCCGCCCGCAGTGCATTAGAAGGGAGGATTTGTATATGACAGTAAAAGGAAAAGTTCACAAATACGGCGATAATGTAGACACTGATGTAATAATCCCGGCGCGGTATCTCAACACGGCTTCTCATGCAGAGTTGGCCGCTCATTGCATGGAAGATATAGATGCAGGCTTTGCGAAACGAGTCAAGGCAGGGGATATAATCGTCGGCGGGGAAAATTTCGGGTGCGGAAGTTCACGCGAACACGCGCCGATTGCTATTAAAGCTTGTGGAGTGTCCTGCGTTATCGCCAAGAGTTTTGCGCGGATTTTCTACCGCAACGCTATTAACATTGGCTTGCCAATCTTAGAACTCCGTTCGCCTTCGGCTCACTGCGCGGAGGCAGGGGAACCCTGCCCTCCTTGCCAATGTCCCTCCCCCATAGATGAAATCGCAAAGGGCGATGAGGTTGAAGTCGATTTCGACAGCGGCATAATTAAGAATCTAACCAAGGCGGAACAGTATCAGGCAATCGCGTTCCCCGAATTTATCAAAGAAATAATAGACGCAGGAGGTTTACTAACATGGTTAAACAAATAGCGGTTATAAAAGGCGACGGCATAGGCCCTGAAATTATCGCAGAGGCGATTAAAGTTTTAGAAGCAGTCGCGGATAAATTCGGGCACAGTTTCGAATATAACTACGTTTTGCTTGGCGGAACGGCAATCGACCAAGAGGGAACACCGCTGCCCGCTGAAACAATCAAAGCTTGCAAACGCGCAGACGCAGTCCTCCTCGGTGCTGTCGGCGGCCCTAAGTGGGATTTCGGGCCGGGGCATATGCGTCCGGAGGCGGGGCTTCTCGGCATTCGCAAAGAATTGGGGCTGTTCGCGAACATTCGCCCCGTGAAGCTGTTTAATGCGCTGAAAGACGCTTGCCCTCTCAAAGACCCGGGAGAGATTGACTTGGTCATAGTCCGTGAGCTAATCGGCGGCGCATACTATGGCGAACGCAAGACTTATATTGACGAAAAAACAGCAGTCCGAACCGCTTATGATACTATGGCTTATTCTGATTTCGAAATTCAGCGGGTTGCGCGCGTGGCTTTTGATTTGGCGAAAAAACGCGCCGCCGCTGTAGGCGCGGCAGAGTCCGGGCGGCCTCTCGGGGTCACCAGTGTCGATAAAGCTAATGTCCTTGATTCGTCGCGGCTGTGGCGCGAGATTGTCGCGAAAGTCCGTATGGAAGACTATCCGAATGTGGCACTCTCCGATATGCTTGTTGACAATGCTGCGATGCAGTTAATTCGCTATCCGTCCCAGTTCGATGTGATTGTTACCGAAAACCTTTTCGGTGATATTTTGTCCGACGAAGCGAGTATGCTCACAGGTTCTCTCGGAATGCTGCCCTCAGCGAGTTTGAATGAGTCCGGCGTGGGCTTGTATGAACCCTGCCACGGTTCTGCCCCGGATATTGCAGGGCGGGATATTGCCAATCCTCTTGCGGCGATTTTGTCGGTTGCGATGCTCCTCGAAATTTCCTTCAATATGTCTCGGGAAGCACGGGCTGTGGAGAATGCGGTGAACGCCGTCCTCGAGCAGGGATACCGCACCGTGGATATTGTTTTCAAGTCGGAAGCTGATTCGAATAGCTGCGAAGTCGTGAAATGCTCAGAAATGGGTGATTTGGTCGCGAAAGTGATTGCAGGGAACAGCTGATGAAGTGGGCGTCTTGTGAAATTTGCACAAAAATCGCCGTAATTTTGCGCGAAAATTGTGCAAAACGTAAAATTTCGCAAAAACTCTTGACAAGCCTATTCTCGTGTGATATAATAGAATAGTTGCACGGGAGCTTAGCTCAGCTGGGAGAGCATCTGCCTTACAAGCAGAGGGTCAGCGGTTCGAGCCCGTTAGCTCCCATAGC
>WQXP01000152.1 GCA_009784765.1 Oscillospiraceae bacterium
TCGCGAATGTTAGATGGTGCCTAATATCTATTCTAAGGTTTCTTATTGCTTCAGTTGTGTTATTTCAAACGGCAACAGGAATTACTGCTGCAATATAGTTAAAAAAGACCATTAATCGAAGAAGAAATAATTACAGCAAATGAATATTACTCCACCGAAAAAATCTTGTAATCAGCTATCCTATCATCCATAACATCAGCGAATTTATCAAGCCCCGCCTCATGCAAAGGGTGATACATTTCCACTATATCGCTAATCGGAATGGCTCTTTGGATTTGAGCAAAACTTGCTCCGCTTGCCCACTGATAATACGCAAGCGACCACCCCGCCCAATAAACAGGGCTTTTATAATCGCTGATAATCGGATTTATGTCGATTATTTTCCCCGTTGTTTCATACACGACATCCGCCGCTAATTCATATCCGGAGGTTCCGAGTACATACTTAGGGTGTCCTTCCCCGAACATCTCGGCGATTCCGCTTTTTATGAACTTTTCCATAAAATCGTCAATGTTCTCATTAAGACCGTAATCGGCATAGTCAAACATATTGCCGATTTTGTTCTTGGCGTGCCGCAGATAATCCTCGTTATATGCTGTTTTCTTCATATTTTCGCGTTCCTCCTGATAATATCTAAGGCATAAACGCCGTCAACCAAGCCCTCTTTTCTCATCGCTCTGTACTTGGCGCGTGCGTCTTCGTCTCTTGATTGCCATTTGGGATAATAGATTTCTGCATCTACTTTTTCGCTTTTTACGAATTTGAGCCGCTCAAACGCTTGCTTGGAAATCAGCACAACCTGCTCTCCTAAATTGCCGAGTTTCATTGCCGTTTCAAGCCGATTTATGCTTAGTGTGTTGTTGACAAAATCCTCCGCATACGAAAAGTAAGAGTCATCGGCTCTGTAACCTTTGATTGTGTCGCTCACTCCCAAACCATCAATCCTGTAGTTGTCTGTAAGGAATGCCTTGACTTCTTCGCCTAACTCCGACGTGTCGAATTTTCGGTTTTGCAGTAAAACCGTAATCCAGTGCAAGACACTGTAATCACTGCTGTTTAGATTTGTTCCGTTCAATCCGCTTACGTCAAGTGTATAAGTGTTTACAAAGCCGTGCTTTTTCTTTGAACAAGCCCATTCTTTTGCCATTTCTATGTTTTCGGTGCAATAGAAACCTAACCCGTAATCGTTATACGGTTTGCCTTCCCCGAACATGGGGTTAGGTACTTCGCTTAACGACCCGTGGTATATTGTAATGAAGTTTTGATTTGCTTCCATTGGTATCACCTGATTTCACATATGATGTCAAGCACCCCTTCGACGGGCAAAGCCCGCCCTATGGGTTGCTCTTCTTTTGCTATTATACCACAGATTTTATTGTTTGTCAAGTCTTAAAAACAAAACTCCGCTCAAACCTACTGTTCAAGCGGATAGTTCTTGTGCGCGCACAGGGAGGGATTCGAACCCTCGGAACGCTATTAACGTTCACACGATTTCCAATCGTGCGCCTTAGACCAACTCAGCCACCTGTGCAAATGCGGGAAGTGCTTTACGTAATGTAACTTCCCCACCCCTCATACCAATCTTCGTTCGCCCAACTATGATAATTTTCAGTCAGACTGACAAAATCACCCGTTTGAGCGTCGATAAAAATTTCAAACTTGCCGAGTTGTGCGGTATCTAAGTCGTTTTCAGTGCCATGCTCAACGTAATAATACACATAAATAAATCCGCCGTCTACCTCAGTCAATTCGCGGAATATAATCTTCGGAGTTTGCCAGTGTCTGCCTTGGTTAGCATAGAAAAACGTGTGCAAATCTAACAAATCGCGGATTGAACCTGCGTGGAGCATATTCGCCGAAATGCGAGAGTTCGTCATATCAACCGCACTGTTCTTGAACACAACAAAACGATTTGCGTGCATATAATCGCTGTAAGAACAGCCACTCTCGGTAAAGCAAGCAACAATCGTCTGTTCGTACACCATGCGAAACGTGTAGTAATACTCGTTTTCGTCAATAAATTCAATCACTGCATCGGTTCTTTTCGCGTCTGTAACAGAGTTTATAATCTCCTGCTTTGCCTCTCCAACAGAATTTGCGGAGTTGGGGAGCGACAACCACGCCTCCCAAGTAACCTCGTCGCCGAGCGGCAAACCGAACTCATCGGGCGTAACAAACCCGAAAACATCGAATCTGTTACGCGCCGAAAAGTCGACGCTTAAATTTCGTAAAATCTCGTTTAACTGCTCTTGAGTTAATTCGTTAACTTCTTGCAAAGTCAGCGACTCGCCCGTCGTGTTCCTGTTATGCTCAGACGAAACCGAACCCTCGGGCTTTTCACTGCAAGCCGAAAGCACAAGTGTAGTCGCTAAAATTGTTACAAGAAATTTTTTCATAACCCACCTCGTCTAAACCTGTTCCCCAAGCCCCGTTCCCGCAGGAATGAGTTTACCGATAATCACGTTTTCTTTCAACCCAAGGAGCGGGTCGATTTTGCCGTGAATAGCCGCCTCTGTCAGAACACGGGTAGTTTCTTGGAACGACGCGGCAGACAGGAAACTGTCAGTCGCGAGGGAGGCTTTCGTAATTCCGAGGAGGAGCGGACTGTACGTCGGGTGAACTAACTTTTCGCCCGCCGCAATTCGCGCGTCAATATCAGCAATGACTTTCGTCATGAGCGATTTGTCCACCGAAGAAGTCGGCAGAAGCGTAGAGTCGCCGGGGTTTTCTACGCGGACTTTGCGCATCATTTGGCGTACGATTACCTCGATATGCTTGTCGTTGATGTCAACGCCCTGTAAGCGGTAAACTTTTTGAACTTCCGCGATGATATAGTTCTGCACCGCTTGTTCGCCCTTAACCATGAGGACGTCATGCGGGTTTACGCTTCCCTCAGTGAGCGGGTCGCCCGCTTCAACGCGGTCGCCCTCTTCGACTTTAAGGCGATAACCGAACGGAGTCGAGTAGCTTTCAGACTCGCCGTCGTCGGTCGTAACCGTAACGTGGCGGGTGCGTTTGATTTCCTCAAACTTGACCGTTCCTGTGAGTTTCGTCATAACCGCAGAAGATTTCGGGCGACGGCTCTCAAAGAGTTCCTCAACCCTCGGCAGACCTTGCGTGATGTCGTCCGCAGACGCAATCCCGCCTGTGTGGAACGTCCTCATCGTGAGCTGAGTTCCCGGTTCGCCGATTGACTGTGCCGCGATAATTCCGACTGCCTCGCCGATTTTGATTGGTTGCCCGTTCGCGAGGGACGCGCCGTAGCACTTCGCGCAGACACCGTATTCGGATTTGCACGTCAATACCGAGCGGATTGTAACAATTTCATGACCTGCCGCGATAATAGCTTTCGCATCGTCATCGTTAATGAGCCTGTCATCAGGCATAATGACTTTTTTCTTCTTGTCTTTAACGGGACTTACCAAGTATCTTCCGATGAGGCGTTCTTCCATAGCCTCAATGAGTTCTTTACCCTCGCGGATTTCGTAAACGTCAATCCCTTGAGTCGTGCCGCAGTCCTCTTCGCGGATAATGACTTCCTGCGAAACGTCTACGA
>WQXP01000153.1 GCA_009784765.1 Oscillospiraceae bacterium
ACAATTTCTATTTCCCCCGTCGCGATTTTGCTGTTATAAGTCTCCGGGTCTCGTTCGACAACTTCCCCCGTGATACTGACAGCAGCTTCTTTGCGAACATTTTCGAGCAGAGCATTGTCTTGAACCGAAACCTGCACCACCCCATGAAAATCCCGAAGGTCGATAAACATAATGCCGCCGTGGTCGCGAACGTTCTCAACCCACCCGGCAACCCGAACACTCCGTCCTTTTTCTTCTTTTGAGAGCGTCGCGGTGGAATGAGAGCGATACTTATTGCTCGAAATCATACTTTTCGTCATATTCTTGCAAAATATTCCTTATCGTATATTTGATATGTGAAGTCTTGTAAAAGTATTGTAAACCATGTAAAATTTACGTAAAGCGCAATATATAGTGTCAGACTGGCGTAAATGCTACCAAAAACGCGAATTAAGCTTTCCGAAACTATAATCGTATTTATATTATAACACATAAATTTTACAATGTCAACAAAATAAACAAAATTTATTTAATTTTTTTATTGGAATTTGTTAGCTTTGTTCCGTCGAAGTAAAAAAAGCGTTAAAAACCGCTGAAAATCTCTTGACAAATGCGCTTTAATGTGTTAAAATAAATTTCATGAACAAAAATAAAACCAACACACTGCCCGATGCTCCTTATGCCGATGAGTTTTTTGAGGCACTCCTCAGCCTTGAAACCGCGGCGGAGTTTCGCGCTTTTTTCGAAGATGTCTGCACCCCGCGGGAACTTGCGGAGATTACTCAGCGGCATAAAGTCGCTAAGTTGCTCTTTGCGAAGCACGTCTACAACGACATTGTCCGAATGACAGGGGCAAGCACGGCGACAATCAGCCGGGTGAACCGCTCTTTACAATCGGGGAGCGGCGGCTACGAAATCGCTTTCGCAAAAGAACAGCGCGGGGAGGCAAAGGAGCGGCAATGAATCATCACGACAACAGCTATGAGGCATTCGCCGCCTTCTATGACGCGCTGATGGCGGAGGTTGATTACCCTGCTCTTGCGGCGCGATACGACGGGCTAATCCGCGATTGTGGAGTCGGCGGCGGAATCTTGTTAGACTTAGCTTGCGGAACAGGAACACTCAGCGTTCTCTTGGCAGAGCGAGGGTGGGACGTAGTCGCGGCGGACTCCTGCCCCGAAATGTTAGCCCGCGCCAAGCCTCATGAGCGTGTCAGATACATCTGCCAAGATATGAGAGAGCTTGACCTCTTCGGGACAATTAACGCCGCAGTTTGTTCCCTTGACGGTCTGAATCATTTGCTGTGCGTGGAAGAGTTAGCGCAGACAATCGGGCGGGTTGCATTGTTCTGCGAAGTCGGCGCAGTCTTTGTTTTTGACGTGAACACGCCCCTCAAGCATGAAACAACCTTAGGTGATAATATATATGTAAAGGAAAGCGACAACCTCTATTGCGTCTGGCGTAATGAGTATACATGGGAGGGGATAGTTGATATAACCCTCGACATTTTCGGAAAAAACGGCAATGATTATACTCGCAGTACTATAGAACTCACCGAGAAAGCCTACCCCTTGGACACAATTCGACAAATCTGTGAACAATCAGGCTTTGAGGTGGTTGACATAATCACGGAAAATTCGGACGAAACAGGCGAAAGGGCGGTATTTGTATGCAGACTAATACAAAATCAGCAATCATATTAGCGGCGGGGGACGGCAAGCGAATGAACTCAGCAAAGCCGAAAGTCCTCATGGAAGTCGCCTTCGAACCAATGTTAGATTGGGTCTTGGCAGCCCTTCGCGGGGCAGGAATAGCCCCTGAGAACACGGCAGTCATAATAGGCGCCCGGGCAGAGCTTCTGCAAAAGCATTTGAGCAAAAGCCATGGAGGCGTTCAGACATTCGTGCAAAGCGAACGCAAAGGCACAGGGCACGCAGTCATGCAAGCAGAGGCATTCCTAAGAGAGCGAGTCGGCGCCAATGTTGCCGGGAGTATCGGGGGGAGTGTCGCTGTCCTGTGCGGAGACGCGCCTTTCATGGACGCAGACACAATCGCGATGGCGTATGAGCAGCACAGAAGCGGCGATTACGGCGCGACAGTCATAACAGCAGAGCTTGACAATCCGGCGAATTACGGCAGGATTATACGCACAGGAAACGGCGCGAATACAATCACGCACATAGTCGAGGAAAAAGACTGCACCGAAGAACAAAGGGCAATCCGCGAGATTAACTCCGGGGCATACTGGTTTAATTGCGGCGGCTTGCTCGAAACTCTGCCAAAGCTGACTACTGCAAACAAAAGCGGTGAATACTATTTAACAGACACAATCGGGCTTTTACACAGCGTGAGTGCGTACAAAGCCGCTGATTCCCGCATAGTTCTCGGCGCGAACAACAGGCGCGACCTTCGGGGGCTGAACGCAATTGCCTTTGAAGAGAGCATAAACAAACACAGCGACAACGGCGTGGAAATAATCGGCGATTGTTATATCGCACGAAACGCAGTTATAGGGCGGGACACAACCCTGCTCCCCGGAACAGTAATCAGACCCGACGTGGTAATAGGGGAAGATTGCAAAATCGGGCCCTTCGCACACTTGCGTCCGGGAACGCGCCTTGCAGACGGAGTTAAAATCGGCGATTTCGTCGAACTCAAAAGCGCGAACATAGGCGAAAAGACATCAGTAGCTCACCTGAGCTATATAGGAGATGCCGACGTAGGCAGCGGGGTGAACTTCGGGTGCGGATGCGTAACAGCGAACTATGACGGGGTGAACAAATATCGGACGACCATTGGCGACAATGCTTTCATCGGGTGCAACACAAACCTTATTGCCCCTGTAACAATCGGCGAGAATGCAATGACCGCCGCAGGGAGTACAATCAACCGCGAAGTCCCCGCGAATGCGTTGGCGATTGAGCGAACGCCGCTGAGAATCAAAGAAAACTGGAAACTAAACGACGACAGAGCAAATAAAAGGAAGTAGTAAATGGAAAACGTACAAAAACCAAACGACTTGATTGAGTTCAAAGACCTGTGCTTCAAGCTTGGGTTCATCATGGTGATTTTCTTCACGAGCAGGTTAATCTGCACATTGATTTTGGCATATATCCACGGGAATATGTCAGAAATCATCGGCGGAAACACCGCCTATATCCTGCACTTCGCGTTGACGGGTGTGTTCCTCTATGTGATTCCCCTTGTAGCGGCAATCGGCGTTTTCAAAGACGAACACGGGCAGAACATCGGCGCAATGTATCCTCGCCCTCCGCGATTGGTGAAAGCCCTCTGGAACTTCCCCGCCATGTACGGATTGGGGCAAATCGTGAACTTTGCGGCACTCGGGATTATTCTGCTGATTTCGTATCTCAGCGAACTGGGAATGACTTCGCAAGAAGAAGCGACTACAATCGCCCGCTCTTTCGGAACAATGAACAGCATCGTCCCTCCGAATTTAAGCACAGGGATTTTTCTGTTCATATATATGGTGTTCGCGGCGGCTTTTTTCGAAGAGCTGCTCTGCCGCGGGATTATCTTAAACGCCCTTCGCCCCTACGGCAACGGATTAGCG
>WQXP01000154.1 GCA_009784765.1 Oscillospiraceae bacterium
AAGCCCGCCCTTTGGGCTTATCTCTTCTTTTGCTTTATTGTCAAGATTCGCCCTACGGACGGGCAAAGCCCGCCCTTTGGGCTTATCTCTTCTTTAGCTTTCGTTTGCACAACAGAGTTCTGACACCAAGCCGCCGCATATCGAGCGTTTGCTTGCACGAAGTTCGCTGTTGTCGTCGAGTTTTGTGACCCGCCAAATCCGCTCAATCTCGCAGGGTTCGCATAAAAGCGGGAAGCTTTCGCGCCCTTGTATGCTGAGCAAAATTCGCGTGATTCCGACAGGCGCAGTTTCGGCGAGAACATAAAAACTCGCACGGGTGAAAGAAAACTCGATTGCACCCGAAGCTGTGCGGTGGGGTTGCCCTAAATCGGTAACAACACCGTCAGAGCTGATATAGAACAGGCTCACACGGCGTGAGTCTATTTCTGCTTCCCGCAGTTGCGCCGCTGTGAAGCGCACTTTGATTTCCTGCCCGAGTTCGCCTTTCCCCTCCGGCATGATTATAATTGCTTGTGCGGGTATTTCAGCATTGTAGAGAACGAGTGGTTCGCGATTGACTGTGACCGTGTAATTCGTAAATGCAGGAGTAGCGGGAGTGGACGCGGGAGTAGCAGGGGTAGCGGGAGTAGCTGCTGTGACTACAGGGTCTCTGATGACACCGCCTCCACCGCCTCCGCCGCCGCCGGAAGACTGCCGCACAGTCGTGGCTGGAGTTGCGGGTGGTTCGGGAGCAGGTGCTGCAGCGGTAGTTGGCTCTGAACACGGCTCTGAGCTTGGCTCTGAACACGGCTCCGTGCTTGGCTCCGTACACGGCTCTGTGCTTGGCGCGGTGGCTGCAGGGTCGGCAAATATACTGAACGGGATTATAAGCGGATTTACGTTGTAAGGAATCCCCATGATTTCATCTTCCAACTCTGCCGTCACCCGGAACAAATATCGCCCCGCTTGTGTAGGAGGAATCTCGCCCCACACCTCGCTGCCGAGTTCGCTGAACTCATATCGCGTATCAAACTCATCAGGGGGTGGAAGAGAGGAGTGGAAAAGGCTCACAAATGTTGCCTTGCCTTCAACAGCAATCGGGCTGCCGTTATATTCGCGGCTTGTAATGCCGACTCCTTCGATTCGCACAGGGGCATCTTTGATTACAAAGACGATTGTTGCATTTGAAATCGTGAAGTTATCGCTCGTAAGTGCCACACTGAAAGTCGCTTTATTTTCTTGCACGATTGCTCCCGTTGCATTAACAGCGACCACATCGGGGGTTTGCGTTTCGCTGAAAAGGACGACGAGGTCATTCGGGTCAAGGCGCGTCGGAGCAGAAAACGTAACATTTTCGAGAGTTTCGGGATACACACAGGGCAAAAGGCTTCTTAAGTCTAAATTGAAGTTGGTGAAACCTGTGCTGTTATCATCAATGTATATTGTTTGATTAACCGCCGAAACATTCGGCAGTGAAGTGTCCGCATGAACCATGTAAAAAAAAGATGCCGATAAAGACATTAGGGCGAAAAGAATTGCAACCGTAACAGCCATGCGATTAACGCACAACTTCGTCGCTGTGCCGGGGGCTTGAGCGAAAATTTTCATTTACGAGATTCTCCTTTGGTGTGTTGAAATATAATCAGTCACTTTGAAAATGCTTTGGCATTTTCAAACTGCACGGCTACGCCGTGCAACCGCCGTAGGCGGTTTGACTTGATTGCATAGTCGGTTTTTGCGTGCCTACGGCACGCCGGCAAGCGTAGCTTGCCGATTGAAATGCGAAGCATTTCAAAACTGAGCGACTATATTACAACCTTTTTCGGATAAGTATATCACAGCGTTCGACAAAAGTCAACATTTTTCGACAAAGTATTACAAAAATATTACAGATTTTTTATAACAAATTTGCCTGTGCAAACTCCGATATGTACGGGGTTTGCACAGGCAACTATATATTGTGGTTTTGTTGTTGTCAAGATTAGCCCTTCGGGCTTATCACTTCTTTTGCTTTCCTTCAACCATAGCACATTCATTTGATTTTGTCAAGCTTTTTTTCGAAAATCTCTTACGAACCCTTGACTTTTTGCGTTATATATGTTATACTAATCTAATTATAATTTGAATAAGGAGGATAACACGCTGATGGCAGCAAAAAAGTCAATAATAAGCGCGGCACTCGCGCTTATACTCATAACTGCGAGTGTCTTTCTTGAACCTGTGCCGAACCCGCTGACTGCTTTCGCACCTCAAGACCCGGAGTCGCCGCCTAAGCGCGTGAAAGCCGCTGTGATAAATCCCGAGGGCTTTGACCCGAACCCGGGCGATACTGAGCGTTTCCTCAACGTGCCGCCGGTAGTGCGGGCTGTCCCTGTGCTATTATTCGCAGGAGAACAAATCGAGAGTTGTGCGTTCTACAAAGTCCCCGCTGAGAACGCCGACGACCATGTGGGGCTAACATCAGAATACTTACCTGCTGCGGCGGGAGCGGGCGGGACAACTCCGGATTGGGGCTACATCGGAACACAGGCTGTGCATATCCGCGTTCGTGATGCTTATGACAGCTATACGTATATAGAAAGCGAACTCACAATCGCTGTTGACACAACTGCGCCGCTAATCACAGGGGCAAGAGACTTAACTGTCTTAGTGGGCACTACAGTGGCTTTTCGCTCAGGGATTACAGTAACGGACGACTTAGACCCTGACCCGCGTCTGCAGGTAGACTCAAGTGCGGTTGACCTCCAGCAAATCGCAACATATCCGCTGATTTATACTGCAACCGACCGCGCAGGGAACTCGAGCCGTGTGGAAGTGCGGGTTCATGTTGTCAACATAAGCCTCGGCGATTTACACAAGTTGGCAGACGAACGCTTACAGCGGCTTCGCGTATTCGACACAGATGATATGACCGAAAGGGCGCGGCTGATTTATCGTTATGTTCTCTTTAACATGGAATATGTCCGCGCAATCGGACCCGGAGGGCAATCGGACGAGTATTTCGCATACTCGACATTGCGGACTATGCGCGGGAACTGCATTGCAAGCCAGCGTGCATCGGAAATCCTCCTCGAACGGGCGGGGGTTACGAATATGCGCATTCAAAACACCGACAGCACACACGTATGGAACTTGGTTTTCTTGGACGATGAATGGTATCATTATGACGCAACATGGTACAATGACTGCAGATTCCGAGAAGCCCACAAGTTCACGACAGAAAAAGCCTATGAACTCTCGCCTAACCGCAACAACCGCTACCACTTCGATGAAAGCCTGTATCCGCCGATTAGACAAAGCTAAAGAAGAGATAAGCCCAAAGGGCGGGCTTGTCTTGACAACAACTAAGGAGATTAGAATGTATAATCAACGACCGCCTCAAAATCGACCGCCGCAACGACCTGCGTCTCAGCCCGGAACTCGTCCGCCGCAAGCAGGGCAAGCGCGACCGCCGCAAAATCGACCGCAAGCGGGGCAAGTGCGACCGCAGACACCGGGTTCACGTCCGCCGCTTCCGCCGACACAGGCGCAGCGTACTCAAAAGCGCAAGGTTAAGCGCAATTACAT
>WQXP01000155.1 GCA_009784765.1 Oscillospiraceae bacterium
CAGGGATTACAAACCGCCCGTCCCGCTGAGTTACGATGCTCTCCTGCAGATATTTCTTCGTGTCCTCTCCGCGAATGAGCTTGTCAAGCCGTTCCCGTATGAGCAAGCCTTGTTTGTTCATCTCTCTGCGAACGCGGAACAACTCTTCGCTCGCCGAGTCCGCCATTTCGTCTTCGGAGATAATCGCAGTTTCGATTCGTTCAAGCAAAGCTTTGTCGGGTAGTAATTGTTCGAGCAAATATGACAGCGCGTTATGCTCGTTTGTTTCCCGACTCCATGCGTGTAAAATCGCAATTTCGCGCAGAACTGCGGCAATGTCTAACAGTTCGCGAAAAGACAGGCTGCCCCCCTGCTCTGCGCGTTTGAGGGAATCGCCCGGGTCTTTGATATTCGCGAACCGCGGCGAACCGATTTTCGCAGACAATCTGAATGCGTCGGCGGTTTTGTCCAAGCTTTCGCGGACTCGCGCTGCGTCCGTCGCAGGCGCAAGCCCGCCGATTAGCTCGCGGCAAGCGTCGCTGGCGGCGTGCTGTGATAACAGCCCCAAGATTTTGTCAAGTTCAAGTTTGGTGTAGTGTTTGTTTTTCATAAACATAGTATACCACAATCCCGCCGAATAGTCAAGCACCATTCAGCGGGATTTTGCGAATTTAAGTTAATCAGTCTCTACACCATATGCGTTGGCACTCACAGTCCCCTCAACGGGATTGCGTCCCGGGATTATACTGCCGAATATGCTTCTGTCGCGTCCGGGAGTGGTGCTTTCAACGCCCTCCGGTAACACGTCGGGGAGCGGAACAGGCGGAACAGGGTCAGCCCACGCTTCGAACATATCATGTTGCGGATTGTCGCATTTGCAATCCTCTGCTTTGTCGCTGCAATTGGAGCAGAAACGCGGCAGATTGCAAGTACACCACATTCCTCCGAAGCGCGGGTGAAGCCCGCAACAGTCGTTCAGGTCGGCGGGGTCGCATTCGCAGATGTCAAGACAGACAGGCATAGAACAGCATTTAGTATACTCAGCAACTGCTTCCCAATCCTCGGCAGTCCAACCGCAGAAGCAGTAGAACCAACAACCGCATTCGAAGCGTTCGGGGCAGAGGCAGAGGTTTGTGTGAGTGGTATCACTGCCGCAGTAGTTGCAGCTCATGGTGTAGGGTTCATTGATAATGGGGTAGTCGGGGCTGATTTCGCTGTTGTCAATCTGACCAATCGGCGGAACAGGGTACGCGACTCTGCTTGAGGGCGGGTCGAAGTTATCGTCGACATCGTCCGGGTAACTGCCTAATGCTCGTTGCGCAGAATTGGAATCACCTTGCGCGGCGGGGTCGAGAACTGTGGGTTCGCCGCCACCCGCGCCTCCTGCGAACATGGTGAGGTACACTCCGCCGAAGAACAGCGCGATTGCAGTCATGCTCGCCGCGAGTATAATCCCGTTCTTCTGAATCAGCGTCATCTGCCTTTTTGGTGCGGGTCTTGCAGTAATCAGCGTTTCTTTTTGGTCTTCCGACAAGTTCACCTCGTCGATGTGGTTGAATAGTTTCATGGTTTCATTCCTCCTGTAAATAATCTTTAAGTTTTTCACGGGCTTTGACTAAGCGTTTCTTGATTCCGCTTTCGCCCACCCCAAGCATTTTCGAAATCTCGGCGATTTTGTACCCCTCATAATAGTGCAAATACAGCACTGCGCGATACTTAGGCTCGAGAGAGTCAATCAGCTCCTGCAGTTCGCGAGAATCTCTGTCGTCGCAGAAGCCGCCTGCTTCGTTTTCGGCGAACTCTGTGAAGCTTATGCTCTCACGGCGGCGCGACGCTCTGTCATAATCACGGCAGCGGTTTATCACCGCCCGTATGAGCCACGCCTTGAGGTGGTCGGGCGTTTTCACGACTAAGGGCTTAACGTGAAGTTTCAAAAACACGTCCTGCACAACATCGAAAGCGTCGTTACGGCACGCGCCGCTAAGCTGCGCCGATGCTAACTTATACATCATGTCGCCGTATGTGTTTACGATTTTTTCTAAATCCATGGATTTTATCACCTCTGCTACTAAAACGCCCGAAACCGCGAAAAAGTTTCCTTGACTTTAAGGCTTTTTTATGATATGATTACAGTAAGATTTACAAACACCCACAAGCACGGAGGACAAGTTCATGAAAATTCTTGTCATAAACGGGCCGAACTTAAATATGCTCGGCATTCGTGAGCCGCAGATTTACGGCACACAAACCTACGCCGACTTAGTTGCATTCATCAAACAAGTCGGCGCAGAGTTGTCTTTGGAAGCAGGCTGCTTTCAGTCAAACCACGAAGGCGCGATTGTAGACGCGATTCAAGAAGCGCGGGGAGTCTACGACGGCATCATAATCAACCCCGCCGCCTACACCCACACAAGCATCGCGATTTTAGACGCACTCAAAGGGGCGGGCGTTCCCGCGATTGAAGTGCATTTGAGCGACCCGCAGACCCGGGAAGAGTTCAGGCACATCTCATACGCGGGAATGGCGTGTTTCAAGACCTTCGCGGGATTGGGCTTTGAGGGCTACGCTCTCGCTCTTCGGGCTTTTACGGAAATGCAGCAGCTTTTGAAACACACGTAACAACTCCGACACGGCGATTACACTTGCGCCCACTGCGAAAATCTTGAGCCACAGAGTCAACTCAAGGGGGACAGTCCGGAAAAAAGCACCGCCGAATTGCACTAAGCAAACCTGCGCGACAAAGGCAATCCCCACTGCCGCGAGGGCAAGGCGGTTCGCGAAAAAGCTGCGCATTCTGTCGGCGAAAATGCTCCGGGTGCCGAGTTCGCGGCTGTTGAGCGCATTAAACAGCTTAAACGTCGCGAACAGGGCAAAGAACACCGTGTGCATTTGCGCGTCGCTTGCGCCCAAGAAGTTGAAAAACCTCTGAGAAAGTGCAACGGTTACTATAAATCCGCTGATTACGAAAATCCGCACACCCATGCTCCCCGAAATAATCGGGGAGTTTCGCTTAATCGGCTTGCGTTTCATGAGGTTTGATTTCGGGGAAATTGGCTCAAGCCCCAATGCAATCGCAGGAGGGCCGTCCATAATAATGTTAATCCACAGCAGTTGCAGTGCAGTGAAAGGCGCACCGAATCCGAGAACTATCGCGGCTAAGACTACGAACACCGTTGACAAATTCACAGTTAGTTGGTAGGCAATGAATCGCCTGAAGTTGTCGTAAATCCCTCGCCCCCACTCGACTGCTTGTACAATCGTCGCGAAAGAGTCGTCGAGCAGAACTATGTCCGCCGCTTCTTGGCTGACTTGTGTGCCTGTAATCCCCATAGCAATGCCCACATCGGCATTCTTGATTGCAGGGGCGTCGTTAATTCCGTCCCCCGTAACGGCGACTACGTGCCCTTTCCGCTGTAATTCACGGACTATATCAAGCTTGTCCGACGGTGCTATCCTTGCACGAACGCTGTCTTGCTCAATCCCTGCTTGTCGTGCTATTTCACGCGCGGTGTTTTCATGGTCGCCTGTCATCATGATTACGCGAATCCCCGCAC
>WQXP01000156.1 GCA_009784765.1 Oscillospiraceae bacterium
GGGCTTATCTCTTCTTTTGCTTTTCTTTGGTTGTCAAGATTCGCCCGACGTGCGGGCAAAGCCCGCCCTTTGGGTTTATCTCTTCTTTTACTTTAGCGTAAACTCGCGAATGTTCTCAATCCATTCGCCGATTGTTTGGTTCAGCGCGTTGAACGCACTGTTGATTCCGTTTGCTGTGTCGTGTGCGGCTATGCTTCCGAGGGATTCGTTGAGCGTACTCACGTCAACCCCCATGAGTGCGAACAGCAAAATCGCGGCGGCAGTGCAAAAGCACACAGCGGCGCAGAGCCGTCTGCTTAAAACAGGCGGAGTGATTACCGCCACAGCAGGCCCGCTGCTGAGAATAAGGCACATTACCGCCTCTGTAAATCCCGATGGCGCGAAATGTAAGTTTTGCTCGGCAGTTGTTATGAGCCGTTGCAACTTTCTGTCAGATAATCTCATAACTCTCCCCCCATTTCTCTTGAAATCGTTCGCGGATTAGCTTTTTTGCGCGATACAACTGTGTTTCAACAGTCCGCTCGGGTAACTCTAACGCTCGTGCTATTTCTTTGACGGAACGCTCGTTGTAGTAAAACTCCTGAATGACTGCGCTGTATTTGTCGGGAAGCTCCGACAAAACTTGCCGCAGTTTTTCGCGCAGTTCCTTGCGTTCGAAGGCTTGTTCCAAGGGCTCTGTTTCGGGTTCGCTGTATTCGAATTCGCTGAAGTCAACAACAGAAATTCGCGATTGTTTGCGAATGTAATCAATTGACTTGTTTGTTGCGATTCGGCAGAGCCAAGACTTCAATGACTTAGAGTCGCTTCCCTTAAAGGCGGACAGGGATTGAAAGGCAGTCAAAAAAGTTTCTTGTGCGGCATTTTCAGCGTCGTGAGTGTTCCTTACGATGTTAAGGCAGACTGTGTAAACAAGGTTTTGATATTCCAAGACGATTTGCCCGAACAACTCGGTACGCCCAAGGAGGATTTGCCGAATCAGGTCTTCAAGCTCTTTGTCTTCAAGTTCCATTTACTCCCTCCCTTATCTCTTCTTTAACTTTATTCGCCTTCGCCCGCCTCTGTAAACTAAGACGCAGTTCTTTTCAAAATCACGTCAGCTTTTTTGAAAAAGTTTTCTTCTCTATTTTACCGCATTTTATGTACTTTGTCAAGAACAGGTACTGAAGGACTAACAGATAGTGCAAAGCTAAAATTCAATTTCAGAAAGGGGCAAAGACAATGAACACAGCAAAAATCACAAAGAACAGCCTCTCGGGGGGCTTTGTGCAAGATTTCGCAAATAACCGCTGTGAGCGGTTTTGAGGGCGAAAATCCCGCCGCCTGTCTTGATGACGGGCGGCGGGGGTTACTCATATCAATCAAAGTTGAGATTACGGCAGCAGAAGCGCGTGTTCGTCGTCGATGTCGAAGAGGTGAACGGAGTTCGGGTCGATTGCGAGCTGAACAACGTCGCCCGGACGCGCTTGAGAGCGCGATGACACGCGAACAGTCATGGGGTAGTCTTCGCATGAGAGGTAGAGGTAGGTCTCCGCACCCATCATTTCGGTAACGTCAACGACTGCTTCGATTACGCCTGTGCGGGCGTTCGAGAGGTGAACTTCTTCATCGTGAACATTCTCGGGGCGAATGCCGAAAATGACATCTTTGTCAATATAGTTGCGCAGAACATCATCGTTGATTTTATGCTGAGGAATTTCAACGTAGAATTTCCGCCCGCGAGTGGACTTGGTGTCTTCTGAGCCGAACTCCACGGTGTAGCGGTTGTTGAGCATGAGGAGTTTCGCTTCAATGAAGTTCATCTGGGGTGAACCGATGAATCCCGCAACGAACTTGTTCACGGGGCTTGCGTAGAGGTTCAGGGGCGTGTCGATTTGCTGGATATAGCCGTCTTTCATGACGACGATGCGGTCGCCCATGGTCATCGCCTCGATTTGGTCATGTGTTACGTAGATGAAGGTAGTGCCGAGCTTCTTGTGAAGCTTCGATAACTCGGTACGCATCTGCGCCCTCAGCTTCGCGTCAAGGTTAGAGAGTGGCTCGTCGAGGAGGAAGACTTGAGGGTCACGGACGATTGCACGCCCGAGAGCCACACGCTGTCTTTGCCCCCCTGAGAGAGCTTTCGGCTTACGTTCGAGTAAGTGCGCAATATCAAGGATTTTCGCGGCTTCGTCAACAAGCTTCTTGATTACGTCTTTAGGAACTTTGCGAAGTTTCAGCCCGAAAGCCATATTTTCGAAAACGCTCATATGTGGGTAGAGTGCGTAGTTCTGGAACACCATTGCTATGTCGCGGTCTTTGGGGGCAACGTCATTGACTAAGCGGTCGCCGATGAAAAGTTCGCCTTCAGAGATTTCCTCAAGCCCTGCAATCATACGCAGTGTAGTGGACTTTCCGCAACCCGACGGGCCTACGAGAATGATGAACTCTCTGTCTTTGATGTTCATAGTGAAGTCTGATACAGCGACAACTCCACCGGGGTAACGCTTATAGATGCCTTTTAATGCTAAACTTGCCATTTATGATTCCTCCTTAAAAATAAAAAAATTGTATGGGTATAAAACTCTATATATAATTGTACCATAAAATTTCAGAAATTCCAATATTCTATTTTACTAAATTTTTGCCCTTCAGTTTATGTATAATTACCAACGCTCACAAATAAAATGCGTTTTTTGAGGGTTTCTTTGTGCAATTTGACGGTACACACTACATACGCACATGAAAGGACAACTTCTTGCATATATTGTATGGAGTATTCTTAAAGAAAGGAATCACACATATGAACAACTACATGAACAACGCGAGCAATTCCCCGAACAACGCGAGCAATTCCCCGAGCAAGCCCAAGAAAACCACCGCATTCCCTCTGCTTATTATTGCAGTGATTTTCGCACTCCTTGTAATCCTGTTTCTCCTATCGCAGTTAGGCAGCTTCCCGAACTCCCCTAACGCGCCTAACGCGCCGAATGTCCCTAACTCCCCTAACTCCCCGAATGCGCCGCAAGTTAACCTAACCCGTTCCCCTGCAGACGCGGCAGAGTACCTTCGCGGCCTCGGCTGGGAAGTCTCCGCAGAGCCGACAACTATCCGCTCCGTGATAATCCCTGAAATGTTCGACAATCACTATGAAGATTACAACGCCCTGCAGAAGCTCCAAGGCTTTGACTTGTCTGATTTCCGCGCAAAATCCGTAACCCAGTATACTTTCCGCGTCTTCAATCACCCTTCGGAAGCCGGAAGCCACGTCATTTCCCCCGGCGGCGTATTCGCGAATGTCCTTGTCCACGAAGGGCAGGTAATCGGCGGCGACTTAGTGTCTTACGCCCTCAACGGGTTCCTGACTACGCTCACAACTCCGCTTGCCTCCGACTGAAGTCTACGGCTCGCTGCGCGTCGTCGGGCAAAGCCCGACTTCCTTGCCATGCTCACAACTCCGCTCGCCTCCGACTGAAGTCTCCGGCTCGCTGCGCGTCGTCGGGCAAAGCCCGACTTCCTTGCCA
>WQXP01000157.1 GCA_009784765.1 Oscillospiraceae bacterium
AACAGCGTCAATTATACTCAAAATCCCGCATTTCTGGGCGTTTGATTTAGTGAACACCGCAGTCGCCGCTATAATCGGGCAGTATTTTAGCTGGCAGCTCACCAAGTATAGGATTAAAGCGACACTTAATTCAATCCGCTTGCAGGAAGAACGCGACAAATATCGCAGCAGAAGCACAATCGACGAGTTGACGCAGCTCAGCAACCGCCGAGACTTTGACGTGACTTTTAATCGCTATCTGACTAACTACCGAAGCTCTGACGATGTTTTATATGTGGCGATTCTTGACATTGACCACTTCAAAGCTTATAACGACTTCTACGGGCACCCCCAAGGAGACGATTGTCTGCGAATAATCGGAAAGGCTTTTAATTCCTTGAAAACCAAGCACAACATCTACACCGCACGCATCGGCGGTGAAGAGTTCGCTGTTCTGTGGTTCGAAGGAGAATCCCCCAAAAACGAAGCAATGATTGAACTCATACTCGAAACAATACGCGGCTTGCAAATCCCTCACGAGAAATCGCAAACCGCGCCGTATATAACAATGAGTATGGGAGTCTGTGTTATGCAGTGCGGCACTAAAACTGATACAACAAACGTCTACAGTTTAGCAGACACTGCACTCTACTCTGCAAAAACGCAAGGGCGAAACCGCGCAGTTGTATCAGATGATGGTTAAACTTGTTCCGCTTCACACAGCATAGATTTATTCGAACCGCTGAGGATTCCCTTGGCGGTTTCGCTGAACCTTTCTTGCTCGCGAATGAAAAGCTCAATGAGCGTCGGGTCAAACTGTGTTCCCGAGCCGTCTTTGATGATATTAACCGCCTCTTCATGAGAAAACGCTTTCTTATAGGGGCGTTCGGACACAAGGGCATCATAAACATCGACAATCGCCATGAGCCGCCCTTCAAGGGGAATATCCTCTCCTTTAAGCCCGCAGGGATAGCCGTTACCGTCCCAGCGTTCATGGTGAGAAACAGCCATAGATTTGCAAAACTTCAAGAAGCTGTGTTCGCTTGTGCGTTCCTGAATGTGTTCTATGATTTTCCCGCCCACCGACGTGTGCTTCTTCATTTCCTCGAACTCTTCGGCAGTGAGACGCCCGGGTTTGTTAAGTATATTCTCGTTGACAGAAATTTTGCCTACGTCATGTAACTGTGCAGACTGGATTACCATATCCACGTCCCAACTTTTGATTATGTCGGCATAAATCCCCGATTCGCGCAGCCCGTCGAACAAGATTTTCAGATAACTCTGCGTCCGTTCGATATGTCCGCCCGTAACATCGTCCCGCGCCTCAACAAGTTCCGCCACTGTTTCGAGAACGGCGTTTTGCAGCTCGGTAATGGTCTTGGTCTTTTCTTTTACTGTTTCCTCAAGATTTTCGTTATATGACTGAAGCTGCTTCTTCTGCTTTTCAAGCTGAATGCGCTGTGAAAGGATTAGTAAATGCACTTCAATGCGTTTGAGCAGCAACGGTGGCGAAAAAGGCTTGGTAATATAATCAATCGCGCCGAGATTTAAGCCCTTGAGTTCACTCGACGAATCTGTCTTAGCTGTGAGGAAAATCACGGGAATGTCTTTATAAGTCGCATTCTCTTTAAGCCGCACGACTGTTTCATAGCCGTCCATGTCGGGCATTTCAACATCAAGAAGAATTAAATCGGGGTAAACCTTGTCCATAAGTTCGAACATTTTCTTAGAAGACGGCACGGTAAACACATCATAATTAGCAGATAAAACATTTCTGCCAATCATTAGGTTTGAAACCTGGTCGTCTACAAAAATAATTCGCTTTCTCGTCTGTTGTGTCATGTTGCAACCCTCCCGCATATGTAATTATATCATTATATCATAATTTTTGTACCTTGTCAATAATTTTACTTGACAAAATTCAAAATTTATGATAAACTTATATTCATGAAAATATCTACACTTTACAACAAACCAAATCAATCCCGTACAATATTCGCGATTGAGGCGTTCCCGCCAAAAAAAGATGCACCCGTCGAGAGGATTTACGCCGCTCTCGGCGAAATCGCCGCGCTTAAACCCGATTACATCAGCGTTACTTGCGGAGCAGGGGGGAGCGATGCGGGCGGAAACGCGCCTACAATCGCGGTTTCGTCGCTAATCAAAAACACCTACGGCATTGAAACGATGGCACATCTTACCTGCGTTTCGTCGAGCAAAGCACAAGTACTGACGACTCTTGAGGCTCTGCGCGAGCATAACATTGAAAACGTCCTCGCTCTTCGCGGCGACATAAACCCCGACATCGTGCGAAAGAAAGACTTCCAGTACGCGAGCAACCTGACGGCGTTCATCAACGAGTTCTCGGACATAGAAACAGCAGGGGCCTGCTACCCCGAAGGGCATTCAGAGGCGCAGAGCATAAATGCAGACTTGCACAACCTCAAGCGCAAAATTGACGCGGGGTGCAAAACGCTGATTACCCAAGTCTTTTTCGATAACGCGCTGTTCTATTCATTCTTAGACAAAGCACGCCTCATCGGAATCGACGTGCCGATTGCCGCAGGAATAATCGCAGTTACGAGCAAATCGCAGATTGAACGCATGGTGTCCATGTGCGGCGCGAGCCTGCCCGCGAAGTTCGTGAAGATGATAGCCAAGTACGAATCCCGCCCCGAAGCGTTGAGAGACGCGGGAATCGCCTACGCTACCGAGCAAATCGTGGACTTGATTTCAAGCGGCGTTGACGGCATTCATTTCTATGCCATGAACAGCCCTTACGTAGCCCGCAAAATCCATGAGAACATCAAAGCACTGCTGTGATAATCCGCAAAATCTATAAAGTTGAGGCAGTATTCCCAATAGCGGACTGTCCAGTGCCTTTGCACGGGAATGACATTCGGGAGTATCTGCGCGGCTGTGAGGCAGTGAAAATCAGCGCAATCACCCTCGGCGCGGAGTTTGACCGAGAATTTCGGCGATTGCAACTCACAGATATGGCGGCGGCACTTGAGTTAGACACTACTGCGAATAAGCTTTTATGCTCCACCGATTCGGGAAACAAAAGTTTCAGCCCCGGATACGGTGATTTTCCGCTTAGTGTCAACCGCGACATAATCGAAGCCTTGCAAGCGGATAAAAAAATCGGGCTTTGCGCGTTAGAGTCAGGCATGATGACTCCTCAAAAAAGCGTAACCCGGATAACGGCAATTGACAGTTATATAAAGGAATTAAGTTTATGAACTTTTCAAACTTGTTAAAAAAAGAATGTGTCATATTCGACGGCGCAATGGGAACTGAGCTTCAAAAACGCGGACTCAAACCCGGGGAAGCGGCAGAGATGTTTAATTTCACAGCCCCCGACAAAGTTCGTGAGGTAATCGCCGCGTATGTGGCGGCAGGCTCGGACATTGTCAGCGCGAATACCTTCTGCGCTAATCGCTATAAGCTCGAGGGGACAGGCCGCTCGGTAGAAGAAGTCGTGTCAA
>WQXP01000158.1 GCA_009784765.1 Oscillospiraceae bacterium
AAACCTCATTGTTCGTCAATGGATTGAAACAGGCACGGCGGCATAAAAAAGGACTCAATGAACATTAAAAAAACTAAACTATCCAAAATAACAATAACCGCGACACTTGTCGCGGTTATTGCATATGCACTGGTTTCATGCGGGCCGACTTCTCCGACGGAAGAAACATCGGCGACGCGGGAAGCAAGCTCAACCCCCGCGACAGCGCAGGCTCTCGAAACGACAAGTAAATCCGCCCCCGGGGAGAACCCCCACCCTGCCCCGCCATACCTTGCGAATATGTATGGGGAACTGCCCACACTTCATCTTACGATGAGCGAGTCTAACGAAATTCCGCCGTTCACCGACCGCGAAACGTGGCTTAACTGCTCCGCGACGATGACAAGTGCCAATCCCGAGTTCGAGTTTGAGAACCTGCGGACGCGAATCCGCGGACGCGGGCGTTCGAGTTGGTCGCGTGCTGCCGAAAAACGCTCCGTCCGTCTGCGATTTCGCGACGGGGACAGGCATATGCTCGATTCAAGCTACGCCCACCGCGATTGGGTTTTAGTCGCGAACCACACCGACAACTCTCTTCTGCGAAATTACACGGCGTATCATTTAGGGGGTCTGCTCACGGGTATGGATTGGTCGCCCTTTGCGCGTTCATTGCACCTTTATGTAGACGGGGAATATATGGGCGTATATCTGCTTGCAGACGAGAGAAATATCGCCCCGGGGCGTGGGGTGCTGAACTCAGACCCGGACCCCGCTGTCAGTGAATACTTCATCGAGATGGACTGGCGGTTGTTCCGTAATGATAACGTGCAGGGGGTTGACTACTTCCGTATAAACACGCACGAACGCGGGATTAGCGGAGTCAGTGCAAATCAAGGCGTTCCCGAGGGTTACGAACGGGACAGATTGTACGAAGTTCGCTTTCCGCGCCCAAACAGCGGCGATTTCTCTGTCGCTCATGTGGAGTATGCGCGGCAGTTCGTTGAAGATGTGAGCCGCGCAATCCGCAACAAAGACTGGCAGCGCATCACCGAACTCGTTGACATGGCGTCAATGGTGGATTACTACTTGGTGCAGGAGCTTTTCAAAAACGTCGATACAGGGTGGAGCAGCCAGTTCATGCAAATTCGCGCAGCGGGCGAAAATCACCGCCTGTACATGGGCCCGATTTGGGATTTCGATGTAGCGGCAGGCAACATTTCATGGATGAGCAACAAATCTCCTGAAGGGCTGTATGTCCGACAACAGAACTACTGGTTCAAGTTTTTGCTTGAAATAACCGAATTTCGTGCCTTAGTGCATGAGCGTTGGGAAACATTCGCACACGCGGCAGTTCTTGAGACGATTGCACACACTCATGCACTTTCGCAGGAGTTCGCAGAGGACTTTCAGCGCAATTTCGAACGCCACAAAGTTCTCGGGGTAGACCACTGGCCCAAACCACCCGAAGTGATTGCCATTGACACATTCGAAGGGCAGGTGGAGTTTATGATAGACTTTTTGAGCCGACGCGCTGCGAGCCTCTCTGAAATATACGGAGGCTTTGCGCCGTAGAGAGGCGGCACGCGGCTAAATCTTGTCAATCCCTGCGAGGGGGTTATTGTTCATCGCCTGTCGCATCTGCTCATTGGCGACGTGGGTGTAGATTTGCGTAGTCTCAAGGCTCTCATGCCCGAGGATTTCTTTGAGTACACGGACATCGACTCCGTTTCGGTACATGAGCGTGGCGGCGGTGTGGCGGAGTTTATGGACAGAGAAGCCTAACCCGTCCAAACCACTCTCGCGGAGGCGATTGGTGATGATTTGTTCCACTTGCCGTGCGGAAATCCGCCCGAGTTTCTTGGAAATGAACAGGGCTTTCTCGTTTTTGAGCTGTGGGTGTTTTGCACAGAGTTCACGGCGTTTGTGTGCGTAAAGGTCGTGCGCTTTAATGCAAGCAGCGTTGAGGTAGATTACCCTCTCCTTGCTCCCTTTTCCGATAACATTGATGAAAAAGATGTTTTCCCCCGTGTCCGGGCAGAGTTCGCGCCGGAAGTCGGTAGTGTTCAACCCGACGAGTTCTGACAGGCGCATTCCGCTGTTGAGGAAGAAAGTCATGATACAATAGTTGCGTACAGCAAGCCAGTCCCGTGAGTGAATTTCGGCGTTGTTTCCGTTTGAGGAATCGGTGAAAGCCGCCTCACAAGTTCTGAGCAGTTCGATTGCCTGCTCTAACGAGAGCGATTTCGGGAGGTTGAATTTAGGCTTCGGAAGCTCAAGGTTTTGTGCGGGGCTGAGTTCAAACCACAGCTTATTGTTGGTGAGGTATTTGAAGAGTTGCCGAATCGCAACACCCCGTCTGTGCCTCGCGCGTTGGGTGTTGCCCCGTTCGCGGGCTAAGTAGTGCAGAAACTCGAGTATATCCATAAGCTCGGTTTTGCGGATTAGTTCTTCAGGAAAGTCTGACACGTTGATTTGTTCGAACAATTCATGGGCGCACAGTGCCTCTTTGCTCACTAAGCCGTTCTTGGCTTTGAGGAATCGCAGAAAGAACTTGATGTCATGATAATAGCTGTTGACGGTGTTTTTCGAGCGTCCTTTAATGGTCGCGAAATAGTCAAGAAACTCGCGCAGGAATGGCGGTGCTTCATCTCTGTTATACATGGCTTACCTCTTTCAAAATTCGCACGATTTCGTCGCACTGTTCACGAGTCGGCTTCTTTCCCGGGCATTCATAATTAGCAATTACGCTGAGGGCTTCTTCTTCACTTGAAACAATGTCAATATTGCAATCGACTTTTACGCGCAAGGAAGGGTTGCTCGAAAAGAACAGCACACTGTCAATCCAAACGTCAATTCCCTTTGAACGCAGTACGTTCTTGAGTATTTCCCGTTGCCGCCGAATTTGCTTGAGGGGGTTCTTCATCTCCGTTTCGGTGATTTTCCCGCCGCGGTAAAACTTGCGGTGAATCCAGAACTCATCATTGTCTGCGCCGACAATTCCCCCGGAGTGGTTCTTGACTTCCACGGTGAGAATCCCACCCTCGCTGACAATGAGCAAATCTAATTCTGAGCGGTTGTTCTTGTAACGAATGGGCAGGTTCGAGAAAATGTAGTAATCTGAGTTTTTCGCTCGCAGTTTCCGTGCGATTTTTTCGAGAGCTTTTTCACCGCGATACCCCGATGCCAAGACCTTGTATTTCCGCGCCGCCGCGACGTATCCCGTGAACGCAAGGAACATCAGCGAAATGAACAGCAAGCCAATCCAGAGGGGGTAGCTCCAGTCTTCATATTCGTCAGGGAGTTCCATCTGCGCTATATAAACGACGAAAATCGTTGACAGGACAGTAGGAAGCACACCCAACATCACTTGAAACACGAACAATTTCGACATTCTTGAAGTGTTGGGGTTTTTGCTTTTATAGAACTTCTTTAATTGGGTTAATTTCTTTTTATCTTTCATGGTTTAATTATATCATAAC
>WQXP01000159.1 GCA_009784765.1 Oscillospiraceae bacterium
CGTAATACGGCGTAATCACCGAGCCTGTGAAGGCATTACCTGCGTCAAGCCTAATCCCGAATCCGCCGCTTGACTGGTATGCGTCGATTCGCCCTACATCAGGGGCGAAGTTATTCGCCGAGTCTTCCGTGGTCACGCGGCACTGAATCGACACACCGCTGAATCGAACTGATTCTTGGCTTTCAATGCCGATTTCCGGGTCAGAGAGTTTGCACCCCATAGCAATGGCGATTTGCGTCTGGACTATGTCAACGCCTGTTATCATCTCCGTGATTGTATGCTCAACTTGAACACGGGGGTTTGTTTCGATGAAGTAGTGATTGCCGTGTTTGTCCACAAGGAACTCGACTGTTCCTGCGTTGACGTAATCAACAGCTTTCGCGATTTTGATTGCATCTGCGTGAATCTCCGCGCATTTCTCACGAGTGAGGGTAAAAGCAGGAGCAATCTCTACGACCTTTTGATACCGCCGCTGAACAGAGCAGTCCCTCTCGAACAAATGCACAGTATTGCCGTGTTTGTCCGCGATAATCTGCACCTCTATATGCTTTGGTTCTTCAAGGAACTTTTCCATGAACACATCTGCATTGCCGAAAGCTTTGAGAGCCTCGCTCGACGCCAACTCGAAAGCACTTTCAATCTCGGACAAATCGCGGACAAGCCGCATTCCTTTACCTCCGCCGCCCGCCGACGCTTTAAGTATGACAGGCAACCCGAATTCCGCGGCGTATCTCTTGGCTTCCTCCGCCGACGCTAAGGGGGATTTTGTCCCGGGAATCGTCGGGACCCCCGCGTCGTCTGCGGCTTTTTTCGCCGCGAGCTTATCGCCCATCTGCGCCAAAACCTCCGACGGCGGCCCGATGAAAATCAAGCCCGCGTCCTCACAGGCTTTCGCGAAGGCGGTGTTCTCGGACAAAAATCCGTACCCCGGGTGAATCGCGTCTACGCCCTTTTCTTTCGCGATGTGAATGATATTATGAATATCAAGATACGCCCCGAGTGGGGATTTGTTCTTGTCTAATTGATACGCCTCGTCTGCCTTTGTGCGAAACAGCGTATACTTGTCTTCTTTCGAATACACCGCCACAGACTTGATGTTCATATCACTGCAGGCGCGGAAAATCCGTATTGCGATTTCTCCTCTGTTCGCCACGAGAACTTTTTTGATTTGTTTACGTTGCTCTGTCATATCATTGCCCTTTCTATATTTGCTTGTTTGCCCTCCAAGCATTGTATTTTTCTTCAACATCAGCACGGTCTTTTTCAGACAGGCGTGCTTCTGCTTGTGCGAGAGCGAAATTTAGCTCCATCGGTTCGTCTTTGACTCGTTTAAGAGTGAACAGAAAATCTTTTGCATCAATAGTATTCATGTTATTTCACCTCCTTCTACCTCTAATATAACACATAATGCCCACAATCCTCACAGCCGTAAATCTGGCACATGAGCCATGGGTTCTCAATCAACACATAGTTTACTATGCCCATTGCCGCCGCGATTATCAGCACGAGGGGGATTAGTTTCTTCAGCAGAGCAGGCACGTTTTCCTCCTGCTTAGTCGCGAGTGCCGCCATAAGCACGAGAGTCGGCCCGATTGCCACGCCGAGCCCTGCAGACATAGTCTGGGAAGCCGCCATCATCGCAGTGCTTACGTTAAGCTCCTGCGCGATGTTATACTGGAGCGCACCGAATAACACATTCGCGTTGGTGTTGTTCCCGGTGAGAAAACTCGCGAGTACGCCGAGGAAGGGCGATATAAACGGGAAGAAATCGCCGGTCAAATCGCCGATTGCCCGCGCCAATCGAAATGTCATGCCCGAATCCATCATAATCAGCGACATACTGCCGAGTGAAACGAGAGCCAAAGTCGCAGGAATGCCTTTCTTGACCGTGAGTTTCGCGGCGTTGCGGAACTTGCCCGCGTCCCAAATTCCCGCTTTCTTGTAAATGAGGCACGCCGTTCCCGAAGCAATCAGCAAGACGAATACCGGGTGAACAAAAAGCCGTATCGGGCTGTAGTTTCGCGCTTCAGGGACGGTGAAGGGAACAACAGATGATTCCTCATCTGTAAAAGAAGTCGCAGTTGCGGGGAAACTCGGTGCGAGTGCAACTGCCTCGCGAATTTCGACGGGGATTGCTTGAAACGACAGCAGCAGAACCAAAATCAGCGCATATGGCGCAGTTGATTGCACAAGGCTGAGTTTATGTTTCGGCTTTTCTGTCGGTTCTGTAGCTTCAGCCGCTTCTTCTGAAATCGGCGATTTGCGTCCGGAAAATTCACGGATTTTATACAACCCGAAGAACCAAACTAACCCTGCCGCCGCAGTCAGAATAGTTGCTAAATGGAACATTTCGTTAGAAACAAGCATCAACTGCACCATGGACATGAGCGTCGCTACAGGAATGACATAAGCCAGCCCCTTAACAATGCCTTTCGCGCCGAAGCCAATCCAGCATACGCCGATTCCCGCAAGGAATATATTCACCGTGCAGAAAATCCACAGAGGATAGCGCAAATGCTCAGGGGGAATTCCCGTGAGGTTCTGGATTACGAAATACGCCGCCCCCATGCTCCCGAATGTTACCGCCCAGGAATGCCCCATTAACGCCGCCGCAACTGATTTCAACGGCGAGAAGCCAAGAGCAATCAGGATTGGCGCGACGATTACCGATGGTACACCGAACCCTGCTATTCCTTGGAGCATTCCTGTAAACACCCACGCGAGGAGTACAAACGCCACGAACTTGTCTTTGAGAACACGCTCTATGCTTGCGTTGACTACGGTGATTGCCCCGAAGTCGCTCACTAAGTGATACAACAGCAATGCCGCCCAGACAATCAGCGCGACGAACAGAGCTAACCACAGGGCTTTCCCGATTGCTACGGCAAATCCCAAGGGGGTGAACCCGAAGAACACGAATGCAAGGGCTACAGCCAATCCGAGCGAAATTGCACCGGACTTAGGCACAGAAAGTTTCAGCACCATCAGGCAGATAAGCAGGGCAACAAGTGGAATCAGCGTCAAAAGTGTCAGTAACATTTATTTCGCCTTCTTTTTTGATTTGTTTGCTTTTTGAGCTTTCGCGATGAACTCTGCCATTACACTTTCCATGTCAGGTTTGCCGATTTCTTGAAGCGAGTATTCCACGCGGGTAAAAGGCTTGTTAATCTTGATTACGCGCGATAGGTCAATCGGGGTCGCGATTACGACTGCATCACAATCCACTTTGTCGATTGTTTTCGCTAAGTCTTTCATCTGCGCCTCACCATAACCCATAGCAGGGAGTAACGCTCCTATTTCGGGATATGCCTTGAACGTCTCCGCGATTTTGCCGACAGCCGCACCGCGAGGGTCGATGATTTCCGCCGCTCCGAATCGCTTAGCTGCAACTACGCCCGCCCCGATTTTCATTTCGCCGTGTGTGAGCGTCGGCCCGTCCTCTACCACAAGAAC
>WQXP01000160.1 GCA_009784765.1 Oscillospiraceae bacterium
AACCCCCTAAGCCGCCCGTTACCTCCGATGACACAGGCGCGAGTGCAATCACGACTGCTCCTGAGGACTTCCCCACAGCCGAGCCCGGTCCGGGTTACTACCAATACGCGGCTCTGCCGACTAACTGGAGCGGGAACAGCGTTCCGCAAAATCACAGAGGGAACTCCCCCATGCCGACTCTCTCCCCCGAGCGGGAAGCGCAAATCCTTGAGGCATACGCCGCGCATATCAACGCGACGTGGGCCGGAATGCAAAGACCTGTAACCGCCGATGACTTGCGAGTCTACACCTATTACGGGACTTTTAACGGCAACTCCGTCGTTTCCGTGTTCGGCAAGGATTGGGCGGGAACTGCCGATGTCAAGGGTGTTACAGTCGGCGGGCATTTAATCGCCGTTCTCGGGAGCGGAAGTTGTGATGTTACCGTGTTCGACGGCGCGAACATCGTCGCAGTCGAGTACGCATACGAACGCGGAATGCTCTTAGAAGACGACCTGCGGACAATGCTGTTTCAGCGGCTTCGCAACTCCTACGCCAATCAGTTGTATTGGGACGACCCGCGCTATGACTCTTACAACTACGATGAAAACCTTTGGGGCGAGATTTTCGATGACATTATCATCATGAACTACTACGGCTACCCCGAAGCAGGGGACGTTGTAACTTTCTGGCACAGGGACACTCCTTTTAATGAAATGTCGAAGCTCATTGAAGTCGCGGGGTATGAGTTCTGGCTCGCCAGCGGCAATTTCGAGTTGCTGATTCAAAGCAACTACTTCGAGTGCCTGTCGGTCGCCTACGCGAGCGGCGCGATTTCCAAGGCAGCAGTCGCCGAGCTCCACGCACGGCATTTCGCATAGTTCCTAAACCCAAAAGGACACCCGACTGTGGGTGTCCTTTTGTTTTGCTCAAAGCTCTCAAATTTCAATACGCATTTCGATTTCGGAAACAGTCTGGGACGCGCCTGCACCTGCGCTGAGTGCGTTCTTGCCGCGACAATATGCGACAATGCGGAAAGCAGGCGCCAGTTCGCCGAGTTCGCCGACAAGGGTGATATTACACCAAATTCCGATACTTTCGATTTTAAGCAGATGAGCAACGTCTTCATAATCAATGTCGTGTTCGTCATCGAACTCACAGAGCCACTCGACGTTGGTGTAATCAGAGTTTGCAGGGAAAATCTCTGCTTTGATTTTCGCCGTGCGATTGGTCTTAGTCAAAACAGTCCTGTCCGCCACGAGTTCGACTTTACGGGCAGGAATCTCCTCACTGACTGCGTCCAATCCGATGTCATCAGAATAGTCGAGTTCATAATAAAGCGCGTCGTCTGCAATCACAGAAACACCGGCTGCTTCTTCAGGCAGGGCAGGTGCAATGTCAAGCTCGAAAGCGGCTTCTTTAAGCCCGCGTGAATAGATTTGCACAAAAGCTTTGTTGTTCGCGCTGTTTTCGTCCGGTTCGAGTGTCGTCTGCAAAATCGCGGTGAGGCGGCCGCCGAACAGCCGTCTGCTTGCGGCGAAATAGCTCTCATAATCGAACTCGTCGCCGTTGTCCGCTCCTGCAAGCCGCGCCGCCCCGGAGACTTGTATGCTGACGCAGTTGTTGGCGTTGGCAACGAACTCCCCTGCTTCGTCGTGGGCTGTGATGTCGATATACACCAAGTCCCGCCCGTTCGCGCGAAGCAGTCCGCCGCCGTCACAAGGCGCGGGTGTTGCTTTCGCGATGAGGGTGGAAGCGTCCCAAAAAGACGCGATTCTGTCAACTGCTGCGATTGCGTCATCGCGATTGTATACACGGGCGGTGAGTTCGCCGCACTCGTAAGGCAGCTCCCACAGAGCGACTTCGCCGCCGCGAGTATCGACAATCTTGCGCCCGAGAGACTTGCCGATTCCGCCGCTTCCGAAAAACAGCTCTATTTTGCTCATGTTCGAATAAACGGAAACACTGACAGGCTGTCCTACGTTCCAGTCCCAATAAGGCAAGATTTTAACCCACGGCTCAGAGCCTTCAGCCCACATAGCTTTGACGCGGTAGAACTCAGGTTTGGGGGCATTTGCGTTATCGAACAAAGCGTCATAAGCGATAAAGCTTTGCCGCGTCGGAGTATGAGGAAGCAACAAAAGCCCGATTTCATCACAAATCCCGGCGATTTCCGGGGCAAAAAAAGCAGAGTCAGCCGCGGTAATCGCGTTCACGCCGAGTTCCCGCAGAGTGTACAGCCGATGACGCGCCGCTCCGAGGTTAAACGCCGCCCCGAGAATGCCGTAACTGTCCGAGTTAAACACAACTCCGCGAAGTTTGAAGACACCTCCGTTAAGAGCAGCAGTTTCGGGAAGCGAGTCCGGAAAAACAAGGCTGCGAAGCGGAAAGTGCGTTCCCGCCTCATCGACGATTTTTTCCCCGGCGATTAGCTGAACTTTCGCGGTGTAAAGACGCGGATTATTAAACTCCCACATAACCGCTTCATTAAGTTCGAATATAAAATCCCTTGCGCTTTCGCTTGAAGCAATTACCGCGCCGTCGGGCGAAAGAATCGAGTAGCGTATCATATCGACTTTAATCGCAGGCGCCTCAACATACTCCACATGAACACGGATTTTGTGAGGGGCATTATCGCGGATTAAAGCCTTGACGATAATACCGCCCTCAGCGCAAATATGCGCAGCAGAACTGCGGGTGAGCCATACATTGCGATAAATCCCCACGCCGGTATGCTCGGCTGATTTATCGCGGACGCTGTGGCTCGCTTTCACATGAACAGTATTCGTCCCCTCTTTGAGAAACGGGGCGATTTCGAGGGTGAACCCTGCTTGAGGCTCGTCAAAGTCTTCAAGGGCGAGGGTGTCATTGACATAAACACTGCACTGCCCGCTAATCCCGTCGAAAGTCAGTTCAAAAGAAGCACGCTTTTCGCTGAGTGCGGCGGCTTCTTTCGCCGTAACCTCAAAGCTTTTTTTGTACCATGAGTCAACGGGTTTATAAAAATCGCGCTTTTTGCGGACTAAGCGGTCATGGGGAAACTCGACGGCTGCCCACTGCGGCGCGTCGGAGTCAAGTTCCGGGAAAATCGCGCTTGCCTCGCGGAGCATAAAGCTCCAGTCATCGTTAAAGAGTTGCTTTCCTAATTTAGCAGTCATGGCTTTATTTCCTTTACCTTTATGAAAAATCTTCTTGCCTGTAGTTTACAGAACTCTCAATTACTTGACACTCTCTGAGTATAATGAGTTTGCCTTTGCTCGGGTCGATTATGCTAATTCGAATGCCCTTTTTCTTGGCGTAGTTAATCGTCTGCATTGTTCCGCCCCGCTGCCCGTCATAGAGTGCCAAAAGCTCATCGCAGGAGTTCACTAAATGCTGATTGCGCTTGCTCATACAGCCGTCGAAATATGGGGAATTGCTGACTAAAATCACCTCGTCTGCCGCTTCTG
>WQXP01000161.1 GCA_009784765.1 Oscillospiraceae bacterium
CGAAACCTCATGCTTGATATGTCTGAAGAGTTCGCGGACACACACACTTATTATGACCGTGTTCCGGCAGGCAAAGCCGCGCAGATTTTGGCGCAAAACGGAATCACCCACGCCCGTGTCGCCGCGAGTGTCAACCGCAGCGGCAGAGACGGCGGCGAAGGCACACGAGTAGTCATCGAGGCTTACGGTAAAGGCACACTCACCTGTTCCGCAGAGCAATTGGTTGACGAAATATCGGCGGCTCTTCAAAAGCAGTTTGACTGCCCCGACATTATTGCCGACAGCGGTAAATTCCGATTGTCTATGCACGAATCTGCCCGCTACAGCGTAGAGTGCGGCTTCTATCAGCTCAGCAAAAGCGGGCAGCGTTCCTGCGGAGATTATTATGACAGCTTCGTAGACGGCAAAGGCTACGCCTATGTAATCCTGTCTGACGGAATGGGCAGCGGAAGCCGCGCAAGGATTGACTCCGCCTTCGCTTGCGGAATGCTCACGAAACTTCTGCGCGCGGGAATCAGCCTGTCATCAGCGATTGAGGTGATTAACAACGCACTGTTAGTCAAGTCTTCCGACGAAAGTTTCGCGACTTTGGATATATGCAAAATCGACCTCTTCACAGGGCAGACTAAGCTCTACAAAGCGGGTGCCGCCCCGAGTTATATTCGCTGTAACCAAAAAGTAATCAAAACAAAAGCAACGGGGCTTCCAATCGGAATCGGGCATAAACCTGTCTATGAATCTCAAAGCTTCACAATCGGGAACTCAGACATGGTGATTATGGCGAGCGACGGCGCCCAACTCAATGAGCAGTGGCTTGAGCATAAGCTGAACTTGGTCGCTAAAGGCGAAGCAGAGTGTGACTTAAACGAAACTGCAAAAACACTGGCAGCGGCGGCGCGGTTCACCGTGGATTTGAGCGACGACGACAGCGGCAATCCTGCAAAAGCGCGCGAAGACGACATATCCGTGATTGCAGTAAAGTTAGTGAAATAGGCAAGGAAAAGCGGCGATGTTTACATCGCCGCTTAAATCTTATTCGCTGTCGTCGCTTTCCGTTTCTTCGGGCAGGAATCGGCGGGGGTCATGCTTAGCGAGTACCCGCTCATCAATCACAACGGCATTGTTCACTAACTCATTGGTGTATTCCTCAAGCATAGTTTCAAAACCCTTTGCGCGTAAATCCACAATAGTTTTCGGCTTGTTGTGGGATTCGTTACGCTCTTTATTTCCGAGAGTTTCCAAACGCACCACAATCCCTACGGCTGTTTCGTCCTCGAAGAACTCCATAACACCGAAAGGCATTTCTGAGATTCGCACTAACAGCTCACCATAGAAATCGTTTACCTCTTCAGGAATATCTGCAAAACGGTCTTGCAGATTCTCCGTTTGCTCTATAACTTCGGCGGCAATATCGGTGGGGATTGACTCATCGTCGGTAGGAGTCGCGTCGTCATCGGTAGGAGTCGCGTCGTCATCGGTAGGAGTCGCGTCATCATCATCGGTAGGAGTCGCGTCGTCATCATCGGTAGGAGTCGCGTCGTCATCATCGGTAGGAGTCGCGTCGTCATCATCGGTAGGAGTCGCGTCGTCGTCATCTGTAGGCTCACACTCACAAGTGAGGTAAGGTTCTTCACAATCGGGGCATTCTTTCATCACTTCGTTGAAAAGCCGCGAAATGTCAGTAAAAGTCGCATTTTCGACTGTGTTGTAACGATTCATGAGGGTTTGCAGATACTCTTTGGCAGCCTTGTTGAACCGCTCTGCGAAGTCAATATCGTCTTCGTCCATGTCTTCGCCTTCGGTTGCCTCAAGCTCGGTGCTAATCATGCGGAAACGCACGTTGTTTTCCTCGAAATAGGCTCTCCATTCATCTTCCGGAACGGGTTCTGTGCCGTCCTCACCGTAGAAGCTGTGGAAAAGCATTGCTTCCTTGTACCCCGAAACACGGGCAAATCGGAAAGACTCAAAGCTTACACCGGCAGGATAGAGCAATTCTTCCCATGTAACGCCGAAAGTAACCAAATCAAACGCCCAATCCCCATACTGCTGAGCTGCATTAACTGCCTGCTCATAGTTAATGTCTCGTTCCCATTCCATTGCAATTTCGTTGTTCATGAAAGAGCGTACTTCAGCTTCGAACTCAAGCCCGCGTTTATCGAACATATTCTCGACAACGAAAACTCTCGCAGTCAGTTCGACTGCGCGGTCGTTGACCCAATCAAAGAGCGGCTTTCCGCTGATTGTGATTGTTTCGTAATCGAACTTGAAGTCTTCTGCGTCCATGTCAACATCAGGGTTCTCTTCACGATAGACTCTGTGAGACTCGTTAAAAGCGAGGTATTGGTGATAAATCACAATCCCCGAGTTGACGTTCTCACCGTTGATTGTCATGATGAAAGTCTGCATGAAGTTACAGCCCCCCATAACAGCCGTGCAAGAAATCATAAGCGCGATTGCCGCAATTATTGCCGTGATACGTTTGTTTTTAATTGTTTTCATTTCTAACTCCTTAATTTTATATTGTTTTGTTCTAACGCTTTTAAGATTTTGCCGATTCCTTGCTCCACTTCATCGCTCGTGAGTGTTCCGTCGGCTTTGCGGAATGTCAGTTTGTAAGACAGGCTCTTTTGCCCGTCGCTTAGTTCAAACACATCGAAAAACTCGACTCTTTGCAAGATTGCTTTGCAAGCCCCCTCAATCAATGCGATTACCTCTCCCGACGCCGTGTCTTGAGTGCAGACTAAGGACAAATCCCGGACAGAATCGGGGTATTTCGGCAAATGGGTGAAAATCAGCTTATTTTCGCACTGGGCGAAAAACTTCGCGATGTCGATTTCGGCAGCATAAACCCGAGTGTCTATGTCATACTCCGCGAGTATGAGGGGGCTGATTTCGCCGAAAACCACATAATCGCAAGCCGCAGCTCTTCCCGGGTGATATGGCGCGTCGGTGTGCCGAGTAATCGAGTTAATCGAGAGAGGAAGCTTAAACGCCGCCAAAATCGCCTCGAATACGCCCTTGAGGGTGTAAAAATCCTCATCTTTGCCGAACAGCGCGATACAAAGCTTTTCAGGCTCGCTCTCGCCGGTGTATATTCTTCCGAGTTCGAAGAGCCGCCCCGCTGAGTTCCCGCTGTTGAGGTTGTTTTTCACAACTTTGAGCATCGACGGCAAAAGAGAAGTCCGCATTACGCTTGTTTCCTCCCCGAAAGGATTTCTCAGCGCGACTGCGTCGCCTTTTCCCGCCGTGCGATTCATTTCGGGCGATACAAAACTGTAGGTGATACACTCGTTACAGCCCTGTGCTAAAAGCGCGTTCACAAGCTTGCGCAAATTGCTTTCCTCTCGGGAAGAGCTTGTATTCGCCGCTAATCGCGGCAACCGCGATTCAATCTTGTTATAGCCGTAAATCCGCGCAA
>WQXP01000162.1 GCA_009784765.1 Oscillospiraceae bacterium
ATAACGATGGCTCTGCTGTCAGTCTGCCACCCCTGACCGCTCGAATTAAACGACACTGTTGCGAGGTCAATCACAACCTCACTGCCCGAAGCACGCCCGGGCATATACACGAGCGTTAAATTCAGCGCAAGGAAACACGCCGTCAACAGTGCAAGCGTTCGTTTCATAAAGTTCATAATACACCTCCGGGTAATCAATGTCGATAATTATACTTATAGTGCCTGTCAAGCAATCCTCAGACGGGCAAAGCCCGCCCTACGGCTTGCTCTTCTTATAGCTTCCCTAAAATCGCCGTCTTATCTGCGGCGAATTCTAACGCGGTTGCGCGAGAAATCAACCCGCTGCGGTAATAGTTCACGATGCAGTCGTCCATCATCACCATTCCGTACTTGCCCCCCGCTTGGATTTGCGATTCAAGCTGATGGCTCTTGTTCGTGCGAATGAGGTTGCGAACCGCATCTGTTCCCACCATGATTTCCGTTGCGGCAATACGCCCGCTTCCGTCTTCAAGAGGCAGCAGAGTCTGGCTGATTATGCCTTCAATCAACGTCGCAAGCTGAACCATCATTTGCTGCTGAATATCAGCGGGGCAAGCGTCGATAATCCTGTTGACTGTGTGAACCGCGCCTTTGGTATGCAGTGTTCCCATGACTAAGTGTCCTGTTTCTGCCGCAGTAATGGCAAGCTGAATAGACTCATAGTCGCGCATTTCGCCGACGAAAATTACGTCGGGGTCTTCACGCATAGCAGAGCGGAGTGCGGCGTTAAAGCTCTTAACATCGCGCCCGATTTCCCGCTGGTGAATGAGTGCCCGTTTAGTTTTGTAACGATACTCAACGGGGTCTTCAATCGTGATTATGTGGCACGAACGAGTAGAGTTAATGCTGTCAACAATAGCAGAGAGCGTAGTTGTTTTGCCCGAACCCGTCGCCCCGGTCACGAGAATAAGCCCATTTTTCTTCGCCGCGAGTTCGTTGAGTACACTCGGGAGCTTCAGCTCTTCAATCGTGCGGATTTGGCTGTTCAGCAAGCGAATCGAACACGCTAATTTCCCCATCTGCCGATACACATTTATGCGCTGACGAGTTTCGTCTTCAAGTTCGATTACAAAGTCAAGGTCCTCCCCTTGGTTGAGCAGTTCCTCCTGCCTCGGTGTCAACATAGAAAGAATCGTGCGATTGGGAATCATTACGTCTTTCAAATCTTCAATGAGGACTAAGTTCCCGTTAATACGGAACACAGGCGGTTTCCCGACTGTCAGGTGAATGTCGGACGCATCCGCGTAACGACCATGCGCGATTAAATCTTGGTAAGGTATTGCTGTTGTCATTGTTGTTTTCTCCTTCTTACAATTCCCCTCCTTGGAGAGGTGCCGCGAAGCGGCGGGGTGGTTTATTTTGTTTTAGTTGTTGTCAAGATTCGCCCTTCGGTCGGGCAAAGCCGCTTCTGCGGCGGAATCGCTCTTCTTTAGCTTTATTTGATTTTCATGGGAATGCCGCTTACCGTGAGGTAAACCTCCGAAGCTTGATTAGCAATCCGCTGGTTGATGTTACCGAGCATTCTGCGGAACGCCCGCTGCTCCGCGCCGGAGGGAACAGGGCAGAACCCGAGTTCCACCGACAGAATAATCAGCGTTCCGTCGATTTCTTTGACTTCCCAGATGAGTTCAATCATCTCATCGACGACCTGCTTTTCAACCTCTGCGCGTTGTTCGGGCGTAATGTCGTTCAGATTTAACGACTTTTCGCGGGCAACACGGTTAGTATACTCGCCGAGGTTGTCTAAAATCGCGAACTTATGCCCTTTCATGAGCCCCGCGAAATCACGCGCGTTTTCTGTGATTTCCCAGCTTATGTCGCGTTTGCTGCAGTTGAACGCGATTCTGTCTGCTATGTCGCTTTCGAGGGAATCATAAACACACATATACGCAACATTGTCAAGGGCAGCTAAGTAATTCGCCGCCCATCGTGCTTTTCCGCTCTGTACTCCGCCTGTAACGAAAATGATTTTTGCCATGATTGTTAGTTCTCCTTTATTGTTTATTTAAGAATTGTTCTTGCCCTCTGATACCCTCACAACTGCTTTTTTATCGTGAGTATATTCTTGCACCCGTTGCGTTTATACTCGACAGAGTCCATGATGCTTTTCACCATAAAAAGCCCGAGCCCGCCGATTTCGCGTTCGTCTGCGCCTAAGGTAATGTCGGGTGTTTCCGAGCCTAACGGGTCGTAAGGAACACCCGAGTCTTCAAATTCAATTACAATGTCATCACCGACTTTCAGCCGTACTATAACACCGCCTACATTAGGATTGTATGCGTAAGAAGCGATATTTGCGAAAACCTCGTCAATGACAATGCCGATTTGGCTCTGAAGTTTCATCGGGCAATGTTCGATATGGGCGTTCACAAAATTGAGAACACTGTCTAAGTTTTCTGTTTTAGCAGCTATTGAAAATTCGTGTGCAAATTCGTGCATTTTTATACCTCTTCGTAGGGAACGCATTCATGCGTTCCGTCGTTTTTGAGCGTCCCTACATTAAGATTTTTGAGCGCCCCTACATTAAGAAGGGATAAATCCGTTCCCTACCTTGGAATCTGTCCCCGCGCAGCTTTCATTTCAACTTTGTTGGCATACATACGCTCATCAGCGAGTTTGAGAACTTCATCAGGCGCGTAACCCTGTTCCCCGAAGGCGGTTCCTGCCGATATACTGCAGGTGATTCCGTCTTTCGCTTCGTTGAGTTTCGCTAACCCCTCCCGCCACCGTATCATAAGTGCATCTATATCCGCCTGCGTGCAATTGGTGATGATTGTAACAAACTCATCTCCGCCGAGCCTGAAGGAATGCACATTCCCGCCCGACACCATAATCATGCTTTCTGCGGCCTTTTGCAAAAGCGCGTCCCCGGCGGCGTGCCCTTTATTGTCGTTATAATACTTGAGGTCATTCACGTCATAAAACACAATCCCGACTGTTTTTGCGCGATTCTTCAGCTCTTTCACGAAATCGTGATATTTATTCGCACCGGGCAAACCAGTCAGCGAATCAAGCTCAAACCGTTCGAGCAATCGGCGATAATACTGAATAGTATCTGTCGCTTCTTTAAGCAGAAAAAGCACATCTTGGCTGTCAGAGGCGAGTTCTGCCAAAAATTCGTTCTTTGCGGCATTGTCCATCACCCTGCCACCTCGATTTTCAGAATGTTGGCAAACCCTGTCATTTCGAAAACTTCCATGATGTCTGCCGACACATTAACGAGCTTCATGGTGATGTCTTTCGATTTTGCAGCTTTTTCGCCCATGAGGAACACGCGAAGCCCCGCCGATGATACATACTGAAGCCCCGTAAAATCAAGGATTA
>WQXP01000163.1 GCA_009784765.1 Oscillospiraceae bacterium
CGAAGTCGGCAAGGAAGTCGGGCTTTGCCCGACGACGCGCAGTGAGCCGCAGGCGAACGAAGTCGGCAAGGAAGTCGGGCTTTGCCCGACGACGCGCAGTGAGCCGCAGGCGAACGAAGTCGGAGTATGCGTCGCTACGTCCGGTCCGGGAGCGGCTAATCTGATTACTGCGATTGCCACAGCGTATATGGATTCCGTGCCGATTGTCGCGATTACAGGACAAGTCAACACGCCGCAAATCGGGACTGATGCGTTCCAAGAAGCGGATATTACCGGGGCAGTCGAGTCTTTTGTCAAGCATTCATATTTAGTCAAGGACGCGAATGAACTTCCGCGCATAGTCCGTGAGGCTTTTCATATAGCCGCAACTGGGCGGCCGGGCCCGGTGTTGATTGACATTCCCATGGACGTGCAGCTTACGGATATTGGTGAAGATTTCAATTACCCTGACACTGTGAACGTGAGAGGATATAAGCCCAGCGTTTCGGGGAATAAGCTGCAAATCAAGCGCGTAGCCGAGGCGATTGAGGCGGCACAGAAGCCGCTCATATGCGCAGGGGGCGGAGCAGTCGCGGTTGCGGATTTAGTCAAGAAACTCAGCGAAAAAGCAGACATTCCCGTAGTGCATACGCTTATGGGGACAGGCTTAGGCTTCGGCATGATTGGTATGCACGGGAAACCCGCTGCCAATCACGCATTGGCACAGTGCGATTTGCTGATTATACTCGGGGCGAGAGTCAATGACAGAGCCATTCCCGCAGGAGCAGGGAATATGAGTGAGAAGAAAATAGTCCACGTTGATGTTGACCCTGCCGAAATCGGGAAGAATCACAGTGTCGCAATCCCTGTTGTGGGGGACATTAAGAACGTGTTAGAACAAGTCTTAGAGCTTGTACCTTCAAAAAGCCACAGCGACTGGCGCGGAAATCTCAGCGGCTTCGCCCTCGGACTTGAGGCAAAGGGTACAGAGCCGTCGCCTGTGCGGGTTTTTTACGCAATACTCAACCGACTTATGCCCGACGATACGATTGTTACCGCAGATGTGGGGCAGAATCAAATCTGGACGGCGAACAATATCGAACTCGGCAAGGGCGGAAGGTTTCTGACCTCCGGGGGAATGGGGACTATGGGGTACTCTGTCCCTGCGGCGATTGGCGCAAAACGCGCCGCCCCCGAAAAGGAAGTAATCGCGATTTGCGGCGACGGAAGCTTTCAAATGCAGTTCATGGAACTTGCGACGGCGGTTCAGCACGGAATCAACATCAAGGTGATTATCATGAGCAACGGGCGGCTCGGCATGGTGCGGGAGGTGCAGAAGCTCCGCTATGACAACAACCTCACCGCTGTTTTCTTAGACGGAAGCCCCGATTTCGTGAAGTTAGCCGCCGCTTACGGCATAGCAGGGGAGAGGCTTACAGATATGAAAGCGGCAGACAAGGCTCTGATTGCTCTGCTTGCTTCGAAAAAGCCCTATGTATTAGTGGTAGATGTTGATGCGGAGGAAAGGAGCCTTTTAGGCAGTTGACAATGGATAATTGACAATTGACAGTGAGTGAAAATTATGATGAACGAGAAGCATACCATATCGGTCTTAGTCGAAAACAGCGCGGGGGTGCTTTCGCGCATATCGGGGCTGTTCGCACGGCGGGGATTTAATATCCACAGCCTTGCAGTCGGAGTTACAGAAAGCCCTGACATTTCGCGCATTACGATTGTCGCACAGGGCGACGACCGAGTCTTGGAACAAATCGCAAAGCAGCTCAACAAGCTGATTGATGTAATCAAAGTCCGCACTGTCAAAGGCGAAGAACTGCTATCGCGGGAGCTGATGTTAGTCAAAGTCTCGTGTGTTCCCGAAAAGCGGCATGAGCTGATTGCAATTGCAGAAATCAGCGGCGCGAAGATTTCCGACGTGTCGCCTTCGAGCATGACTCTCGAGCTGTCGGCAAATTCACTGAAATTAGCGGCGTTTGAGGAACTGCTCCGCCCTTACGGAATCAAGGAAATTGCGCGGACGGGCGTAATCGCACTCCAGAAGGGTTCGGGGGCAATGTAGGGAACGCATTTATGCGTTCCGTGAGGTTGCTTGACAAGTATGTAGAAGTGGCTTGACAGAGCAGCAATTCTGTGGTATAATTGTTGCAGGCGAGCAGTCTCGTTGGAGCATGAGTGTCATCGGGCGAAAAAATAGGCGGCGACCTCCCGACACATAAGTCTTACCCGCAGGGTTGCGGAAGGAGGCCGAAAAATCCTGTGGGAATCTTCACACAGGAGGTATTACTAAATGGAAACAGTGATGTTAATTGTCATACTTGTTATGCTCTATAAACTAACTGAAGACAGGAAGTAACCCGCCTTGCACCACCAAGACGGGTTATGTTGTTTTTAACACATAAGTCGAGGTAGCCGTTTATCGACCACTCGTCTGTAACAATTATACCATATGAATAAGCATATGTCAATACCATTTTCAAAATAAAAAACCAAAATAAAAAGGAGAAAACAAAAATGGCAACAATCTACTACCAAAAGGACTGCGATATGTCGCACATCAAGAACAAGACAATCGCGATTGTCGGCTACGGAAGCCAAGGACACGCACACGCGCTGAACCTCAAAGACTCGGGGATTAAAGTAATCATCGCGGAACTTCCCGGCGGAAACGCATGGAAAGCAGCGGAAGCTGCAGGCTTCGAAGTCGCAATCGCGTCGGACGCGGCTGCAAAAGCAGACCTGATTATGATACTCATTAACGATGAGTTTCAAGCAGACCTCTACCGCGACAGCATCGCACCGAACCTCAAAGCGGGGGACACGCTCGCCTTCGCTCACGGATTTAACATTAACTTCGGGCAAATTGTCCCACCCGCTGATGTTGACGTAATCATGGTTGCACCCAAAGGGCCCGGACATACCGTGCGTTATGAGTATGAGGCGGGCAAAGGCGTTCCTTGCCTTACCGCGATTTATCAAGACGCGACAGGCAACGCACTCAAGACTGCCCTTGCATACGCTGACGGTATAGGCGGCGCAAGAGCGGGTGTTCTGTTGACGACTTTCCGCGAAGAAACGGAAACAGACCTTTTCGGGGAGCAAGCCGTTCTCTGCGGCGGTGTTACAGAGTTGATGAAAGCGGGATATGAAACTCTCGTAGAAGCGGGATACGCCCCTGAAATCGCGTACTTTGAGTGCATTCATGAAATGAAACTCATCGTTGACATGATTTACCGCGGCGGTTTCTCGGGAATGCGCCACTCTGTGTCTGACACGGCAGAGTACGGCGATTATGAAATAGGAAGACGTATTATCACAGAAGAGACTCGCAAAGAAATGCGCAAAGTCCTCCGCG
>WQXP01000164.1 GCA_009784765.1 Oscillospiraceae bacterium
AACCTGTCCGGGAGACTGTCGTTGATTATACGAAGGTAGTCTACAGCCCGCTCTCCGTGTTGTGCATTCGCGCTGATGGGTTCACTGCGGGTCTCTACTCCACGCTCGCTCTGCGAAAACGTGCCGCTTATTCCGACAATCGCCGACAGCACGACTGCAAAGGCAATCAACGCAAATGCGGCTTTGTTTGAGTTAATGTTGTTCATAGTGGAGTTCTCCTTTTTTCTTAAAATCAGTACTGCTGTAGGTCTTACTCCTCTCAATCCAAAAAGTCTCGCAGCCTCTTACTTCGACTCGGGTGGCGGAGTTTTCGCAGGGCTTTCGCTTCGATTTGTCTAATTCGCTCGCGGGTTACGTTAAACTCTTTGCCGACTTCCTCAAGGGTTCGCTGACGCCCGTCCACTAACCCGAAGCGCAATTTCAGTACACGCGCCTCACGTTCGGTAAGCGTTCCGAGAACGTCTGACAACTGCTCTTTAAGCAGCGTATGGGACGCAGCTTCCGCAGGAGCAGGTGCGTCATCATCGGGGATAAAATCGCCCAAGTGCGAGTCTTCCTCTTCCCCGATTGGGGTTTCTAACGAAACAGGGTCTTGCGCTATTCTGATTATTTCACGGACTTTGTCTAAGGGCATATTCAACTCGACAGCTATCTCTTCCGGCGACGGTTCATGCCCGTTTTTGTGCAATAACTGCGACGACGCTTTCTTGACTTTGGTAATCGTTTCTACCATATGCACGGGGATTCGAATTGTTCGCGCTTGGTCGGCGATTGCACGCGTAATCGCTTGGCGAATCCACCATGTCGCATAGGTGCTGAACTTAAAGCCTTTTGTATAATCGAACTTCTCTACCGCTTTAATCAACCCTAAGTTACCCTCTTGAATCAAATCTAAAAACTGCATCCCGCGACCAACGTATTTTTTCGCAACACTCACCACTAAGCGCAAGTTAGCCTCACTCAATCGCTTTCGGGCATAAGTATCCCCTTTAAGCATACGTTCGGCAAGCTCAATCTCTTCTTCTGCTGTCAACAGCGGAACTCGCCCTATTTCCTTCAGATAGATTTTCACCGGGTCGTCCATTGCTACGCCTTCTACCGCCAGCGCCATATCCAAATCTTCGTCTATTGAAAAATCAAGGACTCCGTCTAACTCACTGTCTGATGCATAATCGTCGATTATCTCAATGTTAAACGCCTCAAAATCCTCATACAGCTTATCCATTTGCTCGACGTTGAACTCATATTCCTCAATGAAATCCGTGATTTCTTTCGTTGAGAGTTTTCCCGCTGTTTTTCCTTGGTCGAGCAACTCTTTAAGTACCCCTCTTGTGCTTGATTCGCTCATGATTATTTCCTCCCTCTAACTCTTTTTTCCTGCAATACGCTGACTGCGTATTTTGTTTTAATGTATTCCATAGCCTCTTCGTTCGTCATTTCAGACGCGCTTTTTTTGCTTTTGGACTTCTTGTGTTTCAAAAGAATCTCAATTGCGCTTATCAGCCGCTCATCTGTAAAGGGTACATCTGCTTCTGTTATTTTGATTTTCTCTATTCTGCCCATTTCTGAGGGCGAAAATTCGCTTCCGAGCGACATTGTGTCAATTGATTGCCCCTTGCTCAACCTTATTATGAGTGTTTCGAACAATTTTCGATTAAATGTCGTAGGAAAGTCCACAGGACTCAGCTCTCGCAAAATTGTCGCAAGTTTATCGGGGGAGTGAAACAAGTATGCTATTATTGCCCTTTCTGCCTTCTCCTGCACCGGAAACTCACTCGCGTCGGGGTTTACTTCGTCCCGTTTGAATGCCGGACTCAGCAGTTCGCGCTTTTGTGCTTTTTCTTCACCCCTCGATTTTGTGCGACGTTTCTTCGCTACCGCGTCAAGCACCCCCGATGATGTTACATTACAATCTGCCGCTATTTCTGACGCATACACCATTCTCTCGGTGTCATTCTCGACTTGTGCCAAAAACTCCACACTTTTGCTCAAATACAATGCCCTGCCGTCTGCCGTGTCTATTCCTGCCGCTGATTTGAGTTTGTTTAGCTCAAAGGCTATTGCCGAACTCGTCTTTTCGAGCAGTAGCGCAAAGCTTTCAACCCCGTATGCCTTTATGTAGCTGTCGGGGTCATAAGCTTGTCCGTCTTGCCCGGCCGGCATCTGCAACACTCGCGCTGTCATTCCCTCTTTATTTAGCAGGTTTATCGCTTTGACTGTCGCTTTTTCGCCCGCTGCGTCCGCATCAAACGCTAACACCGCATCTTCACAATAAAATCTCAGCAATCGTGCCTGTGCGGGGGTCAACGCTGTCCCTAAAATCGCAACTGTATTGTCAAACCCTGCTTGATTCAGCATTACTGCATCTATATTTCCCTCACAAAGAATCATTGTTTTGCTCTTTGTGTTTTTGGCGAAGTTAATCGAAAACAAATTCTCGCCTTTTTTGTACACTGCCGTTTCTGCCGAATTGACGTATTTGTAATCTTTTCCGCCGTCAATCCTTCGTCCTGAGAATGCAATAACTTTGCCTGTTCTGTCAATTACAGGGAACATCGCCCTCTCCCAGAAAGTCCCGCGGAATGCCCCGCTCTCATTTTGCTTCAACAGCGACGCTTCTGCCAATTCTGTATCTCTGAAACCAAGCGCGTTCATGTGGTACTTAAACTCATTTCCGCTTGGGGCATAACCTATTCCGTATTTGCGGATTGTGTTGTCGTTTAACCCTCGCCCCCGCAGGAACGCATAACAATCTCTTCCGGACTCACTTTGCAAACAATCACGAAAAAATTTTGCCGCCGCCTTATTCGCGTCATACATTCGTGTTCGTCGTTTCAGCTCTGTTTCACCCTCTTTCCCTCTGCCGTCATCGGGCATGGGGATTCCCGAGCGTTCTGCAAGCAACCTCACCGCTGAAATGTAATCTAAGTTCTGTGTGAGTTGTGTGAAGGTTATCACATCTCCGCCTTTTCCGCAACCGAAGCAGTAGAAATGCGGGTCATCTGTGTATATGTGGCATGAAGGCGATTTCTCCGAATGAAATGGACACAGGCACACATAATCGCGCCCTGCTCTGCGGAGTTCTCCATAGGAGCTGAACGCTGTTGTTATATCATTCGCGTCTTTCAGCCGCATTAGGAACTCGACGGGTAGTGCCATTTTCCACCTCCGCTATGCCTTTCAAGCCGAGCAACTGTCAATTGCCCATAGGCGTTCCGCAATCTGCGCAGAATTTGCCTCCCGTCGGTGCCGCTCCGCAGTTCGGGCAAGCCGGTTTCGCGCCTCCGCAAGAATCGCAGAAC
>WQXP01000165.1 GCA_009784765.1 Oscillospiraceae bacterium
ATCACCATGAGCCGCCTCCAGAGGGCAGGGCATCAGCCTTTCGCCCTGCTCGGGACTGCTACGACACTAATCGGTGACCCCTCGGGCAAGACCGATATGCGCAAAATGCTCGACGGTGAGCAAATCGCCCACAACGCCGAGTGTTTTCGCAAGCAAATGTCAGGCTTTCTCAATTTTGAGGGAGATGGAGGAGCTGAAATCGTTCGCAACGGCGACTGGTTTGCAGATGTCAAATACCTTGAGTTTCTGCGCGACGTAGGACGGCACTTCACCGTGAACCGAATGCTCGCGGCGGAGTGCTTCAAATCCCGCTTAGACACGGGGCTGACCTTCCTCGAGTTTAACTATATGCTCCTGCAAAGCTATGACTTTTTGCACCTCTATCGCACTCACGGCGTGAGAATGCAGCTCGGCGGCGATGACCAGTGGTCGAATATCCTCGCAGGGGTGGATTTAATCCGACGTGTCGAAGGCACAGAGGCGCAAAAAGCAGAAGCCTTCGCGATGACGTTTGCACTGCTCGCCACTAAAGACGGCAAGAAAATGGGCAAAACCGAAAAAGGCGCACTCTGGCTTGACGCGGACAGAACCTCCCCCTATGACTTCTACCAATATTTCCGCAATGTAGACGACGGCGATGTTGTCGATTTGTTGAAAAAGATGACTTTTATACCTATAGACGAACTCGAAGAGCTTGAACAAGGCTTGGAGGGTAAGGGGTTCAACTCCGCGAAAGAGCGGCTCGCATATGAACTCACCGCCCTTGTTCATGGTTCGGAGGAAGCAGGAAAAGCGCAGAATGCCGCGAAAAGCATATTCGGGGCGGGAACGGCAGACGCGAATATGCCGACAGTGGCGGTGGTGGTTGATGAGAGCGGCAACATCGGCATTCTTGATTTGATTGTGCAGACGGAGCTGTGTAAGTCTAAGCGGGAAGCGCGAACAGCAGCAGAGCAGGGGGGAATCAGCGTTGACGGCGCAAAAATCACCGACGTGAACGCAGTAATCACAATCGGCGATTTTGCAATCGTGCAAAAAGGCAAGAAGACTTTCATCAAAGCTGTGAAGCAGTAACCTAAAAGAGTTGACACACACACGGGGGGGAAGGCATGAGAGACAGAAGTTTCAGCGAAAAGGAAATCGGCGTAAAAGCCCCCGCGACAATCAGCGGTCAGCTTGATATACTGCGGGAACGCGGGCTTCTCATCGACGACGAAAAAAGGGCGCATAAAGCTCTCGAGACTATAAATTATTATCGCTTAGTCCATTATTTTGCGGTTTTTTTGCAGGAAAATGGATATTATAAAGAGGGTACGCATTTCGAACAAGGTGTACGCCTGTATGAATTCGACAAACGACTGCGAATCGAAATATTAGCCGCCCTTGAGGAAACGGAAATCGCGGCGCGTGCGGCTATTTCCAACTACCATTCGGTGAAATACGGCGCGGTGGGGTATCTCAACCCCGATGCTTTTGACAGGCGGCATAATCACAGGGCGTTTCAAATCAAGGTTGAGCGAACAATCGCCAAGAACGCCAATTTGAGCTTTGTTCGGCATCACAATAAGAAGTATGGCGGGGCGTTCCCGCTTTGGGTGCTTATGGAAATGTTCAGCTTCGGTGCGTTGGCTGTCTTTTTTGAGGACCTCAAAGTCAATGACAAGAAAGACATTGCCGAGTATTACTTCAATCACGATTATCGTAATGTGGAGAACTGGCTTTCAAACCTCGCGATTTTGCGAAATCGTTGTGCCCATTACAACCGCATTTACGGAAACCCGCTCCCGGGGAACGTCCGCGGAATCGCTGTGGTTGACGATAACACAGGGCTCGAACGCGAAATAGACACAGCCTCGATTTTTGTGCATATGCTCGCGGCGAAAGCCCTCAGCCACAACTCAAAGCAAGTTTTCGCACACTCTCTTGACGCACTTTTCGAGAAATATTCCGACGTAGTCGAACCTGAAGTTCTCGGCTTCCCTGATGACTGGCGGGAATATTTGTAAGCAATATTACTTATGGTAGGCGGTTTATTCTGCCGGAAAGGTATGGTGTAAACTCATGATGAACCAATTCAACAACTCTAATCGCTATAATTACAACACGTATCAATATTCGAGCGTTCAGCAAATGCCGTTTCCGCGTCCAAAACCCACAATCGTCGATAAGCGCGGCAAGCTTCGCACTGTCGTTGCGCTGTGTTGTGCGGTGTTAGTTTTCGGAGGTGCGGTCGGCTACGGAATGTCGCAGGCTTTCCTTGAAGTCGCCTTCATTGCAGGAGAGGCAGGAATGCCGATTCCGGGGTTCGAACCTCCTTCTCCTTATATTCCTGATAATGACATAGACAGAAGTGCGTGGCAGGGGATCTCTTCAATCAACGGCGCGGAGCAATCTGCCCCTGTTGCTGAACCACCCTCTCGCCCCGACAACGCCATGGAGCTTGACGCGGCGACTCTCTTCGAAATGCGCAGTGATACCGTCGTTGGTGTGAAACTTGTTCGCCCGTCTTTCGGCGGAGGTACTGCTACCACTGACATTATAGGGAGCGGCGTGATTATTTCTGCGGACGGGTTTATCATCACGAACGCCCATGTTATCGAAGGGTCGAGTGAAGTAATCGTGGTGGTTGACGATTATGACGGTTCGGGTAAATCCCGGGAGTTCCCCGCGACGGTATTTGGGTATGACTCGCCTACAGACTTGGCAGTCCTCAAAATTGAACGCGACGAGTCTTTCCGCTATTCGCCCATTGGCAGCAGCCGCGAACTTCGCGTCGGGCAGACTGTTGTGGCAATCGGCAACCCCGTCGGGCTTCACAAAACCATGAGCAAAGGGATTGTTTCAGGGCTTGACCGCGAACTCAGCGACAGCAACCCTTTTATGCTCCCGTCAATCCAGACTGACGCGGCTGTCAACCCCGGGAACTCCGGCGGCCCGCTGTTTAATATGTACGGTGAAGTCGTCGGAATCGTCAACATCAAGCTTGTTGCAGGCTTCGGAGGCCCCTCTCTCGATAACTTAGGCTTTGCAATCTCAATCGACGAGGCTATGCCGATTATCGACGACCTTGCCATGTTCGGGCACGTCGCTTCTCGTGCTATGCTCGGCATTACTGCTGTGCAAATCAACGAAAGCAACCACGCCATGTACGGAACGGACATCACGGCGGGGCTCTATGTTACGACTGTTACCCCCGACACTCCTGCGGCGAAAGCGGGGCTTTCTCATGGTGATATTATCACCCACATTGAGGGCAA
>WQXP01000166.1 GCA_009784765.1 Oscillospiraceae bacterium
CTTTGATTTCGCCGCACCCGACTGTTTTGACTAATCTGCTGATATATGCCGCTGTCGCTTCCCCCACGATTGTGGGATTAGTCGCCATTATGACTTCCTCTACCTGCAACCCCGCCGCGAGCCGTTCCATAAGTTCGCGAATGCGAATGTCATCAGGGAGAACGCCGTCAGTTGGCGATATAAGCCCGTGGAGTACGTGATACACGCCGTCATACCCCCGAGACCTCTCGAACACGGAAACATCTCGCGGTGATTCCACCACGCAGATGATGCGCGGATTACGCTTACCGCTCAGCCCGCCCGCACATAAGGGGCAGGGCGAAGCTTGGGTGAAATTCTGGCACAACTCGCAGAATTGCACCGATTCTCGCGCCGCGATTATACCTTGTGTAAATTCACGCGCCGATTCGACGGGCAGTGTCAAGATGTGGTACGCCAATCGCTGAGCGGTTTTCATGCCAATCCCGGGAAGTTTCGCGAACTGCTCCGCCGCTTGTAACAGCGGAGCGGGTGTGTGTTCTGTCATGACGCCCTCGCACTTACATCAGCCCGGGGATATTCAGCCCCCCCGTGAGTTGTTCCATTGCATCGGTGTGTTCCTTCTCGATTTTGCTGATAATCGCGTTTACCCCTGCGACAATCACGTCTTCCAAGTCTTCAATGTTATCCTTGTCAACTACGTCGGGATTTAGTTTTACTGATTTCAGCTCTTTTTCCCCTGTCATCACAAGCTCAATCAAGCCGCCCCCTGCTGTTTCGGTGTATTCACGGGCGTTGAGGTTATCTTGAAGTTCTTTCATGTCCTCTTGCATTTTCTGTGCCTGTCTAATCATGGAATTGACCCCCCCTGAACCTTTTCCATATCCTTCCGGTAATCTTGCTTTCATTTTGTTTTCTCCTGTAAGTTTAGTTTTTATTTTATTTCTATACCCGCTGTTTTAACAGCAGACAAAAATACGTCAAGTTTTGAAGGGCTGACAATTGACGATTGACAATTGTCGGTTGTTTCACTGAATGCTATCTTGTAATTTTGCCCCGTAACTTCTCGCGCCGCTTGTACGACTGCCGCGACATTGTCGGGATTATCGAAGAAATGTTTCAAAACATCGCTTCCGTGAACAATAAGTGCATCTCCTGCGACTGTCGCTGTCGTTTCCTCCAGCATTGAGGCTTGATACGCGCCTAATCGCTCAAGAACAGCGTTCCACTGCGCGAAGTGCGTGCCTTGTTCGCGAACAATCGGCGCGGGTGGCGGAGGCGGTGGAAGCGGCGGAAGCGGCTCGCGTTCAGGCGGAGGCGGTGGTGGAGATTCCGGAGGCGGCGGAGATTCCGAAGGAGGCGGAGGAGGCGGTTGTTGTTCTACAACGGGAGGAACAGGAACAACAATCGGAGGCACATTATTAACTGTCAATTGTCCATTGTCAACTGTCAATTGTCCGTCAATTGCCAACTTTGCAAGGCAGATTTCCGCTTCGAGTCGCCGCCCTTTAGCCCGCAAACACTCCTCGAGTTTATCCAAGGCGTGCATAATTCTATCGAGCGTGAACATTTCTGCTTGCCGCGTATAATCGGGGTATTCATCAGGCAGAGCGGCAATCAGCGAAAAATCCCCCGCCATGATTTTCACGAGCATAAGGTTGCGGAAATGCCCCAGCAGTTCGTCTATAAGCCGCGCAGGGTCTTTCGATTTTGCGTACAACTCTGATGTTATTGAAAGGGCGGCTTTCACGTCTTTTGCAGCAATCGCGTCCGCAATTGCGAAAACGTGTTCTTTCCCTGCTATTCCCGCACAGTCCCGAACAGTCTGCTGTGTTACCGCGCTGCCGCTTTGCGCCGCTTCCGACACTGCCACGTCAAGAAGAGAGAGTGCATCACGCATTCCGCCGTCAGAGAGCCTTGCGATTAACCGCGCTGCGTCTTTTTCCAGCGTTACCCCCTCCTTCTGTGCGACTGCCGTGAGTGCATCTGCGGATTCATCAGCGTTAATGCGATGAAAGTCATACTTTTGACAGCGGGACAAGATTGTTGCAGGCACCTTGTGAATCTCCGTCGTCGCTAAGATAAAAACAACATGAGGCGGCGGCTCTTCGAGTGTTTTGAGAAGTGCATTAAAAGCCTCCTTCGTGAACATATGAACCTCGTCTATTATATAGACTTTTTTGTTCAGTTCAGCCGGCAAATATGCCGCTTCTCCGAGAATGCCGCGAACATCGTCAATTCCGCGATTACTCGCCGCGTCCATCTCCTGAATATCTGTCGATGTATCTGAAGCCGTGCAGTTCGCGCAAGCCAAGCAGGGGTCTCCGTTGTCAGGCGTGATGCAGTTAATCGCTTTCGCGAGGATTTTCGCACAGCTTGTTTTCCCTGTCCCCCGCGAGCCTGTGAACATATAGGCATGGGCAATCTGCCCTGCTTTAATCTGATTTTGCAGAGTCGTTGTTATATGCGGCTGCGAAATAACTTGCGAAAAAGTTTTCGGCCGATATTTTCGGTATAGTGCTAAGTGCATGAAAAACTCCTATATAAAAATCTTACACTTCTTCAAAGCAGATTTCAGCGCGTCGGCAGATTCTTCGCTAATCGTGTTGCCTTTAAGCTTGAGGACTTGCAGCCCCGTCAACTCATGAAGAGCAGAAACGTCACTGAGGGCGTTGTCGCTCAAGTCTAAATGCTCTAACTTTGCTAAACTTGCTAATTTCGAAACATTGCTGATTTGATTGTAAGACAAGTCTAAATATTCTAAATTCCCGAGTGCGGTGAGAGGGGAAACATCTGTGATTGCATTATGGTTAAGATACAGCCGCTTCAAAGCACGCAGTTCGCGCAGCGGTGTAACATCGGTGAGTTTGTTCTTGGTGAGTATCAGCTCTGTGAGCATGGTACGCTCGCTTAAATGCTCAATGTCTTTGAGCCGCTTTTCGCGAAGGTCAAGAAACTTGTCGTTGACGGGAGCGGCTTTGCGTCTTTGATTCCAGAACTTAAATCGCCGAACAGGCGTTCCTATACCTCCGCCGCGTTCAACCCGGTTGAGGAGGAACAAGCCGCCGATTATTCCTATGATGAATGCAAGTAATCTGTCCATGAAAACCTCCCGTCCTAAATAACTGTCAACTGTCAATTGTCAACTGTCAACTGTGATAATTGTAACGCCTGCGTAAACGCCTGCCCAACCGGCGCGTTGAGCGAAACCGGCTTTGACAAAACAAAATGCCTGTCATTCATCACGCAGCGCAAGGGCACGCTTTCC
>WQXP01000167.1 GCA_009784765.1 Oscillospiraceae bacterium
GCTGCTTCCGCGAAGGGTCTTTTCGCTCTCGCAATCGGAGTCCGACGCATCGTAGGGATACAACCGCACGGTGTTCCGCAGAGCCGCATCGCACTGGATTGACAGAAACTCTTTGTAGTTATCCACAGCAAAGACTGCTTTCGCCGTGTTCGCAACGCGCCAAATCACGTTAATGCCGATTACAACAGGGTTACCGAGCAAATCATTGATTTTAAGCTGGTCGCCCGAAAGCGTCATGTTCTTGAGGGAAATCTTATTGTTCGCGAGTGCGACTGCAGCATCGGTTTTTTCCGCAGTTCCCGTAGTCAGAGTGGTAGTCGTCCGCGCTGCGGGGTTGAAAGTCGTACAGAAGGGGTTCACGAAAAAGAAGCCGTCGCGCTTGAGAGTGCCGTGATACTTCCCGAACAACATAAGTACGAGTGCCTCATTCGGGCGGACGACTTTCAGCCCCGAGAAAAACAACCACCCGGGGAAAAGCAACCACAAACACCCGAGTATGAGCAGGAGCAAGCCCCAAGACTCGCTCAAGAAAAGTGCCCCGGCGATTACCGAACCAATCGCGTTTAGCAGCAGAAGGATTCCGAGAAACAGCATCTGCATTCCCGGGGCGGCTTTCGCCCTGATTTCGTGTTGAACATTCGTGTAAGTCATGATTATGACCTCCTTTGTGATTTAGATTTGATATTAGTTTAATATCATAATTATATCACACTGATTTGCTGTTGTCAACAGTTTTTGAAAAAAAGTTTGAACTTTTGCCGAAAATATGATATAATGGTTAAACAAGAGCGACTCTGCGGGGCGATTCATTCGCCCCGCAGAGCCGCTTGACGAGTCGATGAAAATATGATATAATGTTATAGACATCATTACAATTTAACGGGAGGGTATGTTAATTTAATGCGATTCAAAACACTCGAAATACAAGGATTTAAGTCATTCCCCGATAAAACAGTGCTGACATTCGACAGCAGAACAACAGCAGTCGTCGGCAGTAACGGGAACGGTAAGAGCAATATATCGGACGCACTGCGCTGGGTAATGGGGGAGCAGGGCGCAAAAACTCTGCGCGGCGATAAGATGGAAGACGTAATCTTCCACGGAACGCAGGCGCGCAAAGCTATGGGGTTCGCGAAAGTTACACTGACGATTGACAACTCAGACGGATTACTGCTCGTGGCTTCTGAGAAAGCTTCCTCAAACACAGACGAGAACACAGACGAGAACAAAACAGGATTAGAACCCGCCCCTGAAGTCGTGATTACGCGGAGCCTCTACCGCACGGGGGAGTCGGAGTATCTGATTAACGGGCGGCGTTCGCGGCTAAAAGATGTGCATACGCTGTTCATGGGGACAGGGTTAGGGCGAGACGGATACTCTATAATAGGGCAGGGGAGGATTGACGAAATCGTCAACTCAAAGCCATTAGGGCGTCGTGAAATCTTTGAGGAAGCAGCAGGGGTATCAAAATTCTTGTTCAAGAAAGCAGCGGCAGAGCGTGAACTTGAACGCACGCAGAGTAATCTTGAGCGGCTTCTTGACATAGAGGGCGAATTAAAAGAACGCCTTCCGCGCCTCGAAAAGCAAGCTGAAAAAGCCAACAAAGCTTTCGCACTCAAAGAGAGGGAGCGTGTGCTCGGCGTTGCCGTGGGCGTTCGCGAGTTAGACGAAATCGCAAAAGAGTCGCAGGAACTCATGAACGCGATTTTGCTGAATCAAGGAGAGTGCGAGCATTTCGACCGCGAAATCAGCGAACTCGAGGGTGAAGAACGCGCCATAGTTGACGAAAAATGCGAGTTAAACGCGAATATAGACACTCTGCGGAGGAAAAGCGAAAGCGCGAAAGACGACATCGCGGAAACGGACAAAGAGGTAGCCGTTAAGCTCAGCGATATTGCACATAATACAGAGCGAATCGGCGAAATCCGCGAACAAATCACACTCTCCGCGCAGGGCGGCGAAGAATTGGCGGAGCAAATCGCAGAGCTGAACACGCGCATAGAGGGCGTTCGCGGCGAAATCACCGCAATCGAGAAGGAAGGGGCGGCGAAGTCAGAGCAGTTAGAGCAGTTAAGCGAGCAGAATGCAAGCTTAGACGACGCTCAGGGGAAGCTGTCGAGCGAAATCGCGCAGTTGTATACTTGCAAGACCTCAGCGGAAATCTACATAAACCGCGCAGAGGAGAACATTCGCGAACTTGAGCAGCAGCGCGAAACCGCCGCAAATCTTGCGGCGAATCAAGAGGGGGAGAAAGCACGGCTTGCGGCGAATAAAGATGCGCTGAAAAGCTCTCTCGGGAAACTGACGGAGGAAAAAGAGGAAACCCGGAACAAACTCACGGGATATTCGCGATTGTTCGAGAGCAAAGCCGCTAAGGAAGCGCAAGCCCGCGAAGAACTTGAGGAGCTTAAAAGCGAGCAACAACGGTGCAAGACTCGGCTTGACGTTCTTACCGACGTAGAAAACGCCATGGAGGGGTATTACGGCGGAGTAAAAGCAGTGATGACAGCAGCGAAGTCCGGCAAGTTCGGAAAAGCAGGGATTTTGGGAACAGTGGCAGACGTAATCAAAGTCAAGAAACAGCACGGCACCGGGATTGAAGTCGCACTCGGTTCTGCGCTTCAGCACGTGATTGTATCGGACGAGAATATCGCGAAACGCTGTATCGCGTTCCTGAAGGAAGCGCGGGCAGGGCGTGCTACTTTCCTGCCGCTGACGACTATAACGGGGCGTGTTCTTGAAGGGGTTGACTTAGACGATGAAGACGGCTTTGTGGGAATGGGGCACGAAATCATCGGATATGAGCCGCAGTATGCGGAAATAATCGCATCTTTGCTTGGCAGAACAGCATTCGCGGAGGATTTGGACAGTGCCGCCGCAATCGCGAAAAAGCACAAGTATAAATTCAAGATTGTAACACTCGACGGACAGGTGATAAACGCGGGCGGGAGCTTCACAGGCGGTTCAGTTAAGAAGAGTGAGGGTATAATCGGGCGTAAGCAGGAGCTTGAGGATTTGCGCAAGGGCGCCGCAGAACTTGCGATGAAATTCGAACCTGCGAAAGCCGCCCATGAGCGTTTGGCGGCGGAGTGCGCTAAGATGAAGCTGGAGTGTGAGGGGTTCCGTGAAACGCTGACACGGCTTTCGGGGGAAGAAATGCGGCTGAACGCTGAAATAAACGGTGCCGGTGATATGCTGAGGCGGTTCGAGGAGACA